>DATEBW010000085.1:0-7971 GCA_035287165.1 Patescibacteria group bacterium
ACCCGAATTGGGAAGAAAATTCAGAAGACGTTGTTACCCGAACACCATTTTTGAAAGGATATTTTTCTTTAAAATTTTTAACGGCAATTTCTACAAACTGCGCACCTTTTGGGATTTCTCCTTTTCCCAATTCTGAAAGAGGCTTTTTATAATCCTGAACCTTCACATCAGGAGCCTTGAGTTCGAAAGTAGGGGAATTAATAAATTCAACGGTTGCCTTCATCCGTTGGTCAACAGCGGTGACTAGACATGGGTGATTGTAAACAACCGCATGCTCACCTAAAAGCATGAGTTTTCCTGGTGCTGAAGTAGTAATTCTAATCATCTCGGTGTCCTGCGAGGATCAGTTAAATCCCAAACACGATATGCGATTGGCTTAAGTAATTTCAAAACTGTAGATTCAATATAATCTCGTACTCCCACAAAGTCTTGCGGGTGTTTAGGAGAGTGAGCCATAGCACCATTTCGAAATACTCCGGGAAATTCCTTATCCAACTCTTCTGAAAAATATTCGTTTACTTCTAAACCAGCTTGGCTTACGGCGTTTTCGAGTGCATTTAATTTTTCTCCTTTTTTACTCTTGTCTCGGAGAAATACAGCCTCTATGTCTAGCAACCAAACCCCATCTACAATTGCCATTTCTGATTCAAAATGTTCCCATTCATCTGCGGATATGTTAGGGTGAGCCGCCTGTCTTGATTTCAAAAATTGATTTTTCCATTCTTCTCTTGAAATAGTCGTTCCGCTTTCAGCTTCATAGGATTTTTTCCGATGATCTAGGTGATCTTGCACACGTTGATCCAGATACGCACTACATAGTACATCATCTTCCTGAAATGCTCTTAAAAGAGCCCGTGAACTGGCCGCCACATATTTTTCCCAGCCGTTTTCTGTAAACATCGGTCTCTCTGTCCAACGTTCACCCGTAAAGGCCAAAAAACCTACTGATGCTTTATGTACTTGTTCTTTTATTCCCATTTTTTCTCCCTGATTCTAGGCGTACCCCTTCTTCTCCTAATGTTATATTATACATTGATTTGTCATGTTTTGACGCGATTTCTTTCAATTTTTTCTGATCGCGGTGATAGGCGAGAATAAACCCAACCGCTTCCTTTTTTCCGCCGCCGCCGAGGATTTTTGCCGCTCCTCCTGATTTTTCAATATCCTGAATTAACGGAAGAACTTTATCGCTCACGACACCCAGTCCTTCAAGCGTTTTTTCACCCCGTTTAATCGCGTCAATAAGCAATCTTTCATTCCCTTCCTTTAACGCAACCGTCACGTCTTTGGTCGCCTGTTCGTTTTGGTCAAGTAACATACGCCCGTGATCTTTATACTTTTCAAGAAATTTTCCGACCATAGCGACCATCTCTCCGGTATTTTCGTGTGGTTGTCCTGTATCAATGAGATGAAACGACGCAAGAGACGAATGAATGCGGAACGGCAGCTGCCAGATGGTCTTTAAAAAATCAAGTTCTTTTCTAAACCAGACAAAACCGCCGTAGGTGCAAATACTGTTATCTCCGCCGGACGGCGTGCCGTGTTGTTTTTTTTCAACTTCGTAGGCGAGTTTATTGATCAGTTCCGGGTTCCAGATTTTTTTAAAAAAATAAAGTAGCGCGCCGACGGTTGCTACCGAAACGGCGGCAGAGGAACCGAGATGCCGACCCGCCGGGATGGCTGATGACACGCGAATCGTTGCCCGGACGTCTCCGTTTAATTTGAATCGCTCTTGAACGACCCGGACCGCCTCGCGTATAAGCCTGTCCTCGACGTCGGATTGGATGAGTAAGCCTTTGTCGTTTGGCGTAACGGTCACGGTAAGACGCCGGTTTATGGCAGCAAGAAGCGCCGGCGCTCCGTACACGACCGCGTGCTCACCCATTAAATGAATTTTGCCGGGAGTGGAGACAATAACTTTCATAAATTACGCGATCCGAAAAATCCGAATTTGCATCGTCCGACGCCAAAGGCTATGGCCGACGGCTGTCCGAATGATCCTAACAGACTATATTCGGATAATCCGGTCCGCCAACCGGCGGATCGTAGATTAGGATCGCTATATTGGCTTAAACTTTATGCCGTACGGAATCACGCCTTCGTTATCAGGCGATTTTACCCGACGAAGGACTGAAATAACAGACTGTCCGATTTTTATGTGCTTGTGTTCATAATCCACCAACTGCCCGACCGCGTGTCCGCGGTTTTCCAACTGGACGAGCACGACCGGATACGGCGCCTGACCTTCGTATCCAGCAGGAGGCACGCGAATAACCGTATACGTCATAATTGTCCCGCGCTTGCCCAATAGCGCGCGGACGTGCTTCTGATTACGCCAGAGTTTAACCGGACTATTATTCATGAAAACATTAAAACATGAAAACATTAAAACAATTTGTTTTTATGTTCTTGTGTTCTCGTGTTTTCATGATCGAAGAAGATGTACTACTGCAACCGCTCCGCTTCCGCCAACATTGTGGGTTAACCCAATATGTGCGTTTGCTGCCTGCCGTTTACCGGCTTCGCCGCGCAATTGCTGGGTAATTTCGACGATTTGTTTGACGCCTGTTGCGCCTACCGGATGACCGCAGGCTTTTAATCCTCCTGATGGATTTACGACAAGTTTTTTTGATGAGTTGAGGGTAAATGCACCCTGACCAACCTGCTGTGCTGCTTTTTTCATCCCGTCGCTGAATCCTAAATCAACAAGCGCCATAAGCTCGGCAATGGTAAAACAGTCATGTGCTTCAGCAACATCAATGTCACGCGCGGCTAGTTTTGCTTGCTTGTACGCTCCCTGTGCCGCACGAACCGTTGCGGAAATGCTGGTAATACCACTACGATCCGCCAGATCGAGCGTATCGGTTGCAACTGAACTGCCGACAATGTGCACGGTACTTTTACGGGTAGTCTTTGCAGCTTCGCCTAAAATGACTGCGGCGGCACCGTCAGAAATCGGCGAGCAGTCGAGCAGTTTCAAGGGATCCGCAACATACGGACTTTGCATAACATGCTCAATGGTCATTTGTCCCGCGGAGCGGGATCCGGCTCCGCCGGAGAAATGCGCATACGTATTCAAGCTTGCATGATAATGATTTTTTACGGCAACCGCCGCCATATCCGATTCTGTTATCGCGTACTTCTGCATGCATGCATGCGCCATGAGTGCGTAGAGACCGGGAAAGGTTAATCCTGCTATCCGTTCCCCGTCACTGCCGGCGCCCATGAGCGCCGATGCGACGTGCTCCGGCTTGTGGTCAGTCATTTTCTCAACGCCGATAACGAGTACGCGCCGGTATAATCCGGATAAAATACCGAGGACTCCTTGGTGGACGGCGAGCCCGCCGGATGCACACGCGCCTTCTACTTTGGTCGACGCGGCCGTGATCCCGAGCTCTTCCGCGTAAAATGCGCCGAGATTTTCCTGGTTGCCGAGCATGCCGGAAAGCATGTTGCCGACATAGATTGCGTCGATATCCTCAAGAGCAACCTGCGCATCGGCAAGCGCGCCGTTTACCGCCTCACGCACGAGCACCCGCGGAGACGTATCCCACAATTCACCGAACTTTGTTGTTGCGACCCCTAAAACAGCGATATTCATACAGGTATTGTTTTTTAGTTAATTTTTAATAAACTTGCTCGTTGAGAAAGCGATCCTAATCTACAAATTCCATCCGGATTATCCGAATATAATCTGTTAGGATCATTCGAATGTGGATTCGGATCATTCGGATCGCGTTATATTACTCCTCTCATCTTTAAATATTCAACATACGAACAATATTTTTTCATATGAAACTTTTCCGCAACGGCATGTTGTTTCTTCCGGAGCATGGCGAGCTGTTTGGTCGTCCGGAAAATAAAGGCGTCCGCACCCGCTCCAGAACCGTACGATACCATAAGGATTTGCTCATCAGAACGGGCGTTATCCAGCGTATTGGCAAGTCCGATGAGGCTTGATGCAGAGTACGGGTTGCCGATTGAATCAACGATTAATGAGTGGCGCAATTGTTTATCCTGAAATCCCAGCCGTTTTGCAATTTGCCGGGGAAATTTGCCGTTGGGCATATGGAACACGACGTATTGAAAATCGTCCGGTTTCAGGCCGTTTTTTTCCATTATGGCGGTTGCCGCACTGCTGACATGACGAAAGTATGCCTGCTCGCCGGTAAAGCGGCCGCCGTGGCTCGGATAAGAGATTCCGTCCCGGCGCCAAAAATCCGGCGTGTCGGTCGAGAATGAAACAGAGTCGACGAGCGATACGGCGACCTTCTCGACATTGCTGGTCAGGACAAAAGCTGCCCCGGCAGACGCGGCGGTGTATTCCAGAACGTCGTGCGGTTTTGCCTGCGCGCAATCGGCGCCGATGGCCATACCGTACGAAATTTTTTTCGCGCGCAGCAATCCTTCCACGATAATCATGCCGGTCGTGCCCGCTTTACACGCAAACTCTGTATCTGCGGCAAAATAGCCGGTACCCATGCCTAAAAACTCCCCGATAATCGTCGTCGTCGGATTCACCGCATACGGATGCGACTCGCTTCCGACAAACAAAGCGCCGATGTCAGCTGGTGTTATGCCGGCGCTTTTTACCGCGCGCCACGCGGCTTCGTATCCCATGGTTACCGTATCTTCATCGCTGCCGGCAACCGATTTTTCGGCAACGCCCAAACCCTCGAGGACGTGTACTTCATTTTTCCCCCATACCGATGCGATGTCGGCGGCTTTTAACCGCCATTGGGGAATATATATACCGTAACTAGCTATACCGATCATAATTTTCTCAAATTACAAATCTTAAATTCGAAGTTCCAAATAAATTCTAAATCTCAATTTTCAATTGCTAAACGTATGCAATTTTAGTATTAGAATTTGAAGATTATTTGGAGCTTAGCATTTTGAATTTAGAATTTTCCCCTCCCAAGTCGCTCATGTGCCTTCGCAAGGCTCCCTTCCGCCAAACTCGCAAGTAATGAAATCTCGCCCGCTAAGACCGCCCCTCCAACCACACTCGCAAATTCAGCCACTTTCCCCGTCCCCGCAACGCCCATAAGCTGAAGCGCCTCTTGCTGTGTTGCAAGTTCTGTCCCGCCGCCGACGGTGCCGACCATGAGAGACGGCAGGTGAACAGCGACATACACCTCTTTTTTTCTCACCTCAACTATCGTCATGCCGACCGATCCTTCTACGACGTGTGCCGCATCTTGCCCTGTTGCGATAAAGAGAGCTGCAATCACATTGGCAAACTGCGCGTTAAATCCCATCGAACCGGAAAGGGCAGAGCCGACCATACATTTGGCAAGCCACACGTCATAAAATTTTTCAGGAGTAGTTTTTAAGACCCGCTTCACCACATCAGCTGATAATAGTACTTCAGACCGCACTATCGAGCCGCGCATACCGATAGCATTCAACCACGCCGGCTTTTTATCTATATCAAAATTACCGGCAACGGCTATACAGGGAATATGGGTTTCTCTTTCAATCCGCGCGACCATTTTGTCTGTTGCAATGGTGGCCATATTCATCCCCATCGCGTCCTGCGTATCAAAATAAAACCGGATAAACACATATGGGCCGGCGGGAACAATATTGCACTGCGTCAGTGTCAGATGTTCCGAAGTCGAAGCAGCTTCTTTTTTGAGCGTTTCAAAATAACGTTTGACAAAACCCTGCAATTTCATCACTTCGAACGAATCCTTTACTTTAAAAACCGGCCCGCGCGTTACGCCGACGCGCTGGACGACAGAAATCGCGTTGCCGCTTACCGTTATCGCCTTGCACCCGCGGCTGACCGATGCGACTAACGCACCTTCAGTCGTTGCGAGTGGGAGATAATACGTTTTTCGCCGGCCGCTTTTATCATTCAACAGCAGCGGACCGGCAATCCCGACAGGTACCTGTGCCGCGCCGATGAGATTTTCGCAGTTTTTCGCTCTCACCGCTGCTTCGCTAAGAGTGTGCGAGCCGATATGTGAGAGCGTAACACTCAATTCTTTTTCCAAAAACGAGCGCCGTGAAGCCGCCGATGGATAATCTCGCAGTGACATAAAAATAGCACTCCTCGGATCGTGGGTTACTCTGTTAGTCGGCGATCGGGGAAAAATCATTCGAATGCGATCCGAATGATCCAGATTTGCATCGTCCGACGCCAAAGGCTATGGCCGACGGCTGTCCGAATGCTCCTAATAGTTTTTTCGGATAATTCGGATGGAATTCGTAGGTTAGGATCGCTTTATATAAACGGAATTCTGAATATTCCTACTCTATAGAGAATAACGGCATACAGCGCCCCAAGCGGGAATATCACCAGCGAAACACCCGCTATCCGGAAAAAGTCCAGCCGCATGCCGAACCGCAGCGTCAGATAGTACAACACGCCCTTCCAGTAAAAAAGAAAGAGGGAAAATACGATGAATAAAAAACTCAACAATTGTCCTTGAACCGATGCGGTGCGCGGTGGAGGAAAGGATAGCCATAAGAGCGATGTCGAAAAAAACCAAATGAGCGTCGGCATGAGCGAATATGACCACGGCAGGAAAAGATTTTGAAGCGTCCCTTTTCCGCCAAACAGACGGCTCATGAGAAACAACGCGCCGATGACTAGAAAAAACGTTGCGACAAAAGCAATGGTGAGCTTAACGAAATTGAACGAAACCAGCAACGGATGCGAGCGAAGCCCGACATGAATAAGCGTTGTCCATCCGAAATAAATCAAGCAGAGCAAAAAGAGAGGAATAACCTGAATACTATTCTTCCCTGCAGCAAGTTTCCGATAAGTATTGTACGGATGTTGAATAGAACCCCACGAGTTTTGAAGAAAGAGGATGAGAGATTTAACGCCTTGGGCAACAATAAATGAGTATGATAACTTCATTGTCATCCTGAACTTGTCCTTCGGTAAACTCAGGATGGTGAGCTTGCCGAATCCATTTCAGGATCTCTAGATGCTGAAATAAATTCAGCATGACGAGATATAGAATTAAAATCCATGTTGCAAAACTGAAACCAGCTTAACAATCAACGCGCCAAAAACAACATAAAGGATAAGTCCCATTCCGAACGAACCGACAGCAAACCACCGCCATGGCGCCTCTTTTGCATACGGGATAACCGCCCGATACAGAGAAGTCAGTGGTCCCATCGTTTGTTGAGGAATCGCTGAAACCTCGTGCATTTTATGGACTAACATTTGATATGTCTTATCGGTATTCATATATTTTGTTATCCTATGGCGTTACTATATCCCTTTAAAAACAAAATGTCAGGTTTTCAATCAGTCATCCTGAATTTATTTCAGGATCTCTGAACAATCTAGAAACAGATGCTGATCCCGCCACGGCGGGACAGCATGACGAGAAATACGACATTTTGTTTTGAGAGCGCTATAGTTAGTCGTAATTTTGTGTAATTTCCTTTACCCTCCCCTAAATTCGGTGGCAAATGCGCGCCTTGCACGAAATAACATACTCTCAACACTCTTAAAACTCATAGAGAGTTCCTGCGCAATCTCATGTACCGTAAACCCTTCCACGTACCGAAGTTTTAAGATTTGCCTGTACCGGGGGGCCAGTCTATTAAACGTTTCTTCTATCTTTTCCACCAGCAATGCCTGATCAAGTTTGTCTTCCGGTGTCGTCAACAACATTAAAATGGACTCAATCTGCGGAATTTGTGAAAAAACAATACGCTTGATTTTTTCCCTGCGATAGTGGTCAACGATTTTTCGCTTGGCGATACTGCAGAGAAATGTTGATACGGTACAGCGGAACGAGAAATCCCGCAGAGCCTCAAGAGCTGCCATGAAGGTATCCTGCGTTAGTTCCTCCACATCTTTCTCCAGGCCGATGCGTTGGCGGATAAATCCCGCAATGCGGGACGCGTGCGCGATATAAAACGCGCGAAGCGCGGATTCATCGCCATTGAGAATCCCCGAAACTAATATGCGGTCTTCATTCTTCATTCTATTCT
>DATEBW010000086.1:0-4612 GCA_035287165.1 Patescibacteria group bacterium
CTACACTTGACTCAAGTACTGGTAATCTTTTATGGCGATATTACTATATCAACACGGAAGGAAAGGGGATGTACGTAATCGCAAATCCTGCCGATTTTGAGCCAAAACACCCAACTGTTGCAATCGGAATAAATAAAATGACAGAAGGTGACTATAAAGCATTGCATCCACTCGCCGATAGTATTATCAGTAAACTGGAAACTACTGAATTATGAATTTCGCATTTATATTCTTGCGAACGCATTGTCATTCCCGCGAAAGCGGGAATCTATACAGATAATTATCTACGAACCTGTTTCAAAACCGTCATCCTGAATACGTTCGCTATCGCTTAAGTACTATAGCTTGATTCAGGATCTAAAAAGATGCTGAAATGAATTCAGCATGACGTAGCGAAGGACTTATGAAACCAGTTCTACATAGATTCCGGATCAAGTCCGGAATGACAAAGGCGGAACTCGTGTGAATAATAAAATAATGTAGATGATTATGCTCTCGCCAGAAGATTCCGTTTTCTCAATCGAAGATTATGCGGCGTCACTTCAAGCAGTTCGTCATCGTTTAAGAAAACCAGGCATTGTTCTAAAGAAAGTTTGACCCGGGGAGCAAGTTTGATCATGTCATCTCCGGCCGCTGCACGCATATTCGTCAGCTTCTTTCCCCGGCAGACATTCATTGGCAGATCTTCATAGCGCGAATTCTGGCCGACAATCATGCCGGCATAGACCTTTTCCCCCGGATCAACAAACGTGATGGCGCGCTTCTGGACTTTTTCAAGGCTGTACGCCAGCGTCTCACCGAATTCTGTTGCGACCACTGCGCCGTTTCGTTTTATTGAGGTATCCTGCCCGCGCGGTTCATATCCGGTAAACAGGGATGAAAACATCAGCATGCCCGATGTTTTTTTAAGCAGTTCACTGCGGGTGCCGATAAGATTTTTTGTTGAAATTCTATAGATCAACTGTACACCGTTTTTCATATTTTTCATATCAATCATCTCTGCTTTCCTCAAACCCATTGCGGTTATGACCGCTCCAGAATGCTCTTCGGGCACCTCAATGATCACTTCCTCCCATGGCTCATGCTCGATGCCGCCCATCGACTTATAGATGACCTGCGGACGGGATACGGAAAATTCATACCCTTCCCGGCGCATGGTTTCAATCAAAATAGTCAAATGTAATTCCCCGCGTCCGGAAACGATGAACTTTTCTGAACTCGGACCGGATACCAGCCGAAGGCCGACATTTGTTTTCAGTTCTTTTTCGAGGCGTTCTTTTATCTGGCGGGAGGTCAGGAATTTGCCGTCCTTTCCGGAAAACGGCGAGTTCGACACGCTGATTTCTATCTGAATAGTCGGTTCTGCAATGACGAGGTGAGGAAGGCTTTCCGGATGTCCGGGATCCGTTATTGTATCGCCGATGGTTACGGCCGGGAAACCGGTGATCGTTACTATATCGCCGACCGTTGTCTGGTCGATTTCTATTCGTTCTAATCCTTTGTAGGTATACAGGTATTCTGCCCGTCCCGATTGCACCACGTGTCCGTCCCTCACTAGGACGATCGGATCCGACTTTTTTAATACGCCCCGATACACTTTTCCGATAGCATATATGCCCTTGTGCGTATCATCGGCAAGGTTCGTAATCTGCATCTGAAATCCATCTGATTCTGATCCTGAAGGAGCGGGAATTTCACTGATGATGGTATCAAAAAGCGGTGAAAGATTCTTCGCGTCTGTTATGCGAAGGGAATGATCCGAATTCATCTCCGTTTCCTGTCCTGCTATGCCCTCGCGCCCGATACTGTATAAAACCGGAAATTCGATTTGATGGTCGTGCTCTGCATATTCCAGAAAAAGGTTTTCAATTTCACGGAGTACCTCTGCTGCTCTCTGGTCTTTTTTGTCTACTTTGTTAATAAGAACAATAATCTTGATTCCTTGCTTCATGGCTATGGAAAGAACGTATTTTGTCTGGGAAAGGACGCCTTCGGCTGCATCGACCAATAGGAGACATCCGTCAACCATGCTTAAAACGCGCTCAACTTCGCCGGCAAAATCAGCGTGTCCCGGCGTATCGAGAATATTTATTTTATGGCCGTTCCACTCGACGGCGGTATTTTTTGCCAGTATGGTCAGTCCCCGTTCCCGTTCGAGGTCCTGCGAATCGAGAATCGTGGTTTGATTCATCTCTGCCTGATAGGCGGCGAAAACATGGGCCTGTTTTAAGAGCCCGTCGACAAGCGTCGTTTTTCCATGGTCAACATGGGCGATAATGGCAATGTTTCTGATGTTTTGTTGTTTCATGTATATATCAAAAGTGATCAATATATTCCAAACGAATCCTCTATTGTATACGATATAGGGAGAAAAAGATAGTCTAAAGGAGAAAGGGATCCTCGCAGTAATCTTTAGTGAGTATGTACGAAAAAATTTGAATGTATTCCAATAGTCTATTGCCTTTTTAACGTACTTGTTCACTCGTAGTTAATTCCGGTTTTTCTAAATTGGTTTCCGGACCACGAGACTTATTTCCCATGGCATCGAGTAAATGATCAATCCACCTGCTCATCGCTTGAGGTTTAAGATAGAGTTCATTATGAGAACCTCCAACTGAAACAAAACCGTCAACCATGGTTTTATCAACAATCTTTTGCATTCGATCCATAGGAAAAGCCTTATCATGTGCAGTATGAATTATCGAAATGCCATGGCCTCGGGATTTAAGTTCTCTCAGAATTTCTTCAATACGAAAAGTGACTATCGCATTCATCTCTTGGATGGTAAGTATGGGTCCAGCTACTATTGACTTACCAAATTCAGTGTAGGCTTTCCACATTTTCGCAATTCTTGAATGGTCGTTAAAAAGCGCCTTGAGAGTCTGCCCGGCGATATCCTTAGAAAAATCTGTAGCCAATCGTGGAAAAGTGTCTGGTCCAATAAGCCCGGTAGGAGAGACTAAGACTAAGTTACGAAATCTGTCCCTGTGAATCATCGCCCCCATGGTCATAAACAAGCTTGCTTCAGAGTGGCAGATAGCATCTGCTTGCTTAATTCCTTTATAGTCGAGGGCTTGCATAAGGGCTTCTGTTTTGCGCATTTCAGCATCAGGATAGATTTCTTGAGGGTTTGTTTCAACTCCGTGAGGGGCACTAGCTACTATTACCCGCCGTCCGAGCCTGGCAAGGGTGAGAACATTTTCCTTCAAAACATGAGCGGTCGCGCTCCATCCCGGTACGAGAATTATTGGGACATCAGATTTTAATTGCGGAGGAATTAAATCAATGATTTCGACTTTGTTTTTATCGTCGCCAATTATATCCGGATTATTATATTGCTCCTCAAGAGTTCGAGGCGTTTTTTCGTTGCTACCCGTTTCGTTAGTTGATGCTTCACCCGACATAAAAGATATAATTAAACAATAATGATAGAATTTGTTTTCGCTTCCAAATCTTGTGAACTACCGTATGACCTTACATACGATATTGTAAGCCAACTAATCAAGACTTTCAAGGAGTTGTACAGGTCATATACCTTTTGGACTTTTAATCTCCTTTCCTAGTATACTCGCCGGGGTTTGGTCACCCAAGCTCTCGTGAATTCTCTCATTGTGATAAAAGTATAGATATTCGGCAATGCGCTGGTTGGCCTGCGTAGGCTCAAGGAGCTCATCCTGGTACATATCCAGCCATTCTTCTTGAAGAGAACGGTTAAATCGCTCAATGACTCCATTAACTCTTGGATGCTTAGGATATGTCCATACGTGCTTGATCTTACGCTTGGTACAATAGTCATCAAATACTCCCATAAACTCACTGCCGTTATCAGTCTGTACCGTATGGATAGCAACCGGTACCATGGTCTGGAGTATCTTCAGTACGATAAGCGCGTTGGCAGCTGTTGGTGACTTAAAGGTTTGGGCATAGGCTACTTTGAGCTTTACATCAATAGCTGTTATCGTGTAACGTCTTACGGTTCCCACGATAGTCTCTATGGTATCTAATTCCCCATAGCCACCGGTAGTTGGTTTCGGGGCATAGATGACCCGCTGTTTCTTTTTCCTCTGGTACTTCTTTCTTCCCGGATCATGATATCCATAGGTTGGTTTATCAAAGAAGATATGGTTTCTGGTAATAATCTTACCGATGGTTGAAATGGCAGGATACGCAATGCCTGCTCCCTGACAATACTTTCTGAGTAAGGGATACAGTTTCTTTTTGCCTAATCGGTAGTGGCTTCTTCTTAACTGACAAATCTCAGCAAGTACTAACGGATGAGTTTGCATCTGTCTGAGTGTATGAGGACGGGATGATACGGGAATTAAACTGGATAATCTTCCCTTGTTTTCCTTGAATGTTTTCTGCCAGAGAAACACGGTACTTCTTGTAACCGGAAAGGCAGCCATGGTTGCAGCTATGCCAAAGTGTTGGTAATACTCAATGACTTTCAAACGATACCGCGCGGTTTCAGCATCAGCAAAGGCGGTCATTGAGATAACCTTCTTCATCAAAGAAGTATATCCCTTAATGGGAGGAAGAAGGTATCGAATGCGATCAGTTTCGTTACTCATTGGACTTGTCAAAAAGTCCAAAAGGTATCGTAGCTTTTACA
>DATEBW010000087.1:0-8390 GCA_035287165.1 Patescibacteria group bacterium
ATTGATAGTTTTGCCCGCCATTTGTAATTAAGACATCATGAGGATGAGACTCAGTTAAAGATGCTTGTGTGATTTGTGTGAACTTTGCTATCTTAGTTAGTTCATTCAAATTTTTTGCTCCCACGTAATACATGCCTGATTTTATTCCCCCAACCGCTTGGTCGATAATATCTTTTACACTTCCTTTTAAGGGGACTAATGACTCAACGCCTTCAGCAATCATAACTCGATCTTTATAGCTTTTGCCGTGGAATTCATCCTCTGATTTTATTTTTGCTCCCCTCTTCATAGCGGCAATTGAACCCATTGCATGATATTCCTTAAATCTATATATTTTTAGATTTTTGTTTAAGCTGCTTTTAAAACGGCCGGGAACTTGCTCTGCTCTAAGACTAACGATTTTCCCTGGGGCCTCAGAGGCTCCCGCAAAATAACTTCCCATCATCACAGTTGATGCACCAAGCGCTAATGCTTTTACCATATCTCCTGAATATTTAATTCCTCCATCCGCAATCACCGGCACCCCGGCTTTTTTCGCTATTTCAACCGTTTCAAAAATGGCCGTCAGTTGCGGCACTCCCATACCGGAAACAATTCTCGTCGTGCAAATAGCTCCCGGTCCCATGCCGACGCGAAGCCCATCAGCACCGGCACTAATAAGCGCCCGTGCTCCTTCAGCCGTTGCGATATTTCCGCCGATAACTTGTAACTTTGGATAATTTTTTTTGATAAATTTGATCGCCTCTATAATTTTTCTGTCAAATCCGTGCGCCGAATCAACAACGACAACGTCAAGCCCAACTGAAACGATTGCCTTCATACGATCCTCATAACCGTTACTTGCCCCGATTGCCGCTGCCGCAACGAGCCCAGCGTCTTTAACCTTCTTAACTTCATTCGCCTCATCGGCAATTGTCAAATTCCGATGAATGATCCCCAATCCTCCTAATCTCCCCAACGCAATTGCCAGACGACTGTCGCAGACGGTGTCCATAGGCGCGGCCATGAGGGGAAGTTTCAATGTCATTGTCCTCGTTAATTTTGACGTTAAATCTATATCAGACCGCGAAAAATCAGAATATCCCGGGAGGATTAAAACGTCGTCAAAGGTGAGGTATTCTTGTATAGTCGATAGAGTCATAGAGTTTCTTATGGCAATCCTAATTTACGAATGCATCCGAATACTCCTAATATATTGATTCGGATAATTCGGACAGCCGTCGGCCATAGCCTTTGGCGTCGGACGATGTGAATTCGTCCGCCAGCTGGCGGATTCGGATCGCTTACTACTGTATAAAACTCGCTTTGTGCGCGATTTCATTTGCTTTTAATAATTCTTCTTTCGTCAAAATCGCGTTGTCTAACAATTTTTCGTATTCTTTCCGCAGACTGATCAGCTGCATTTCCGGCCCGTCGGTATTTATGGTAAACAATATGCCGTTATCAATGATAGTTCTATATATCATCCTCATTTCATCAAAATCCTTAATCAGTTTTGTATTCATGTTTGAAGTCGGACACGTCTCAAGGACTATTTTGTGGTCTTTGAGATATTTCATCAGTTTTTTATCTTTCACGCAGGCAATGCCATGTCCGATCCTGTTTGGCTTTAGCTCGCGGATAGCCTCCCACATTTCATCGATATTCGTTGCCTCGCCGGTATGTACCGTTACACCGAGGCCATAATCCCGGGCATCTTTGACCATATGTTTAATATTCTTCGGACGGAACGCGCGCGCATGCTTGTTCCTCTGAATAGGACCGGCAAGGTCAATTCCTATGACACCGCGCTTACGGTACTTGATTGCTTTCTGCACAATCGCCCTGTTTTCTTCTTCAGTAAACCGGCGGTCCATCATGAGGATAATCCCTGCCTCGACGGGATATTTTAAGCAAGCCCGCTCAATTCCCTGGAGCGCAAACACGATCAGATGGTCCAAATCACGCTCACCGTTGCGGCTTCTCAATATCGGATTGACGCGAAGCTCTAGTTTCGTAATATTGTTTTTGCGGTATGCTCCTGAAATAGCCGTTTCCGTGGCGGTAAAAAGCGCTTCCGGCGATGAAGTAATTTTTTCTGTAAGATCATAGAGAAGCAAATACTCTTCATAGTCTTTCGATTCGTACATCGTGACCATCTTTTCAAATTCCCAATAATCTTTTGTCGGAAGCTTGAGACCCTGGTTGTGGGCAATCTCCCAAAGCATCGTAGGCGAAACAGAAAAACCCAGATGCGTATGGAGTTCTGCAAGCCCGACCCCGTTTAAAAAAGATAAGTCTGCCATAATGTTGAGTTAAAGAATTATTCGGATCATTCGGACCGTGTCAGCCGTAGCTTTAGCGAAGGCTGATGTATTCGTGATTAGGATCGCAATAATAAAAAAAGCCCGCAAAACCTGCGGGTTCACTCATTATGTGATCTAACCATCACTGGTCTATCGATCACCATGACTTAGTGTATCAAAGATATTTCCGTTGTCAAGGATTCAATTTCCCAGGATCAACGTAAAAAGTTCCTTCTTCAAATATTCGTCTGCACACTTGTTGTCCGCTACGTTCTTCTACGTTTTTAATTTCAATGTGACACTCTTCCCCCACAACTCCCTTGGGAAATGTATCGGTGTCATCTGATTCATCTGATTCATCCGGCGGCGCGGATGAAGGTGTTGCTGGTACGATTTCTGGAGTCCGTATCGGCTGTGGCGCTTCTTCTGCGGGTTCGTGGGGAATAGAGCCTGATGCCGTTGCTGCGATCTCACCCGCATCTTCGAAAGACCTACCTGAATAATTTTCTTCGTTTAGCGATCGCCGCGCTGGATTATTTACCCGATAAACTCTGAAAACATTGCGAGCATCTCGTACTCCGTCTCCGTTCGTGTCTAATAATCTATGAAATTCAGCTGTGGGAATTTCTACCACCCAACCATTCCCCACGAGTCGTGGTTTGTCATATCTTTGTTCAGCAACATCTGTCTGACAGGCAAGTATAGTTTTCCCGGTCGCAACGGATTCAACGATAAACCACTCCCCAATCGTATCTATTTCAGCAAGGGCAATATGATGGGGATAATCGAAACATTCTGGTGAAATGCGCTTCGTACAGCGACCTTCCAAATGACAGCGTGCTGTTTCAATCTCCGGAGTTTTGTTCACCGCGGTAGCCCACCCTTCTGCTATCGGCTCTCTATCATTACCGTAATCGACGAGCGGGCTTGCGAAAAATGCATTTAGGGCTAGGGCAAAGCGGCCAATGCATAATCCCGCTTTTTGGTACTGCTCTGATTTTCGAATACGCTCGAACATAATTCGAATGATGTATCGGTCAAAATCATGTTTTGGCAGGACTTGAAACGATATTATATACTATAGGACAGATTTATTCAATCACCCCGTACAGAGTGAGGAATATTATACAGTCAATAGAGAAAATATGGCTCAAAAATGCGAATTCGGCAACTGCACCGCGGAACCATTAGTCGGTCAAGAAGTAAATTTACGAGACAAAATAGACACGCAGGAGGTGCTACTGGACACTGAACGGACTCTCGGGACTAATCCTGCAGAAATTATTCGACTCGAAGCAAACTTAGAACTAAAAAGAACAGAACTGGCAAGAGTGCTAAACGACCAATCAAAAATCACAATTTGCTCTGTTTGTCCTTATAAAGGCTTATTGGGACCGTAAGACTCAATGACGCCCTACAGAATTGACACGCTTACAATAACCTTGGCCCCTCGGTAAACACAACTCCCTCTTTCCCGACACAAGATGCAGCATAATGCAGACCTTTTTGTATCGATCTTTCTAAGGATTCACTTTTACTGATTCCCTCAAGCACGCCGAGGGCAAACGCATCTCCCGCGCCGGTGGTATCAATAACGGTTTTTGATTTAATGGGAGAAAAATGACGTGTAGTCGTTGGTGAAAAAACTATAACGCCTCTGTCTCCCTGCGTCTTGAATACATACGTGAGATTTTTTTTGAACAGCCGGGCAATGGGGGTAGACTGAATCAAAGTGTCATACTCTTCTTCATTGCAGAAAACATACCGGGCTTTTTTAAGAAGATGTGCTGATAATTCATGTTTGTCTCGAATAAATAATGACCCCGGGCAGTATGAAACAGTGCCTCTGAAATGTCGGGCTACATAATCGGCTAGATGTTCTGGTGTATTAACAATATGCAAAATATCGTAATTGTTAAAAATTGCGTTGTCCGGTTTCAAATCTGCAAGATCGTGTAGTGTGCCGAAGTCATCAAATGTCCGTGAAGCCTCGCGGTTCTCTCCGTTTGTTACCGTAAGGAGTGGAATCCGGTGCGATACACGGTAAACGAGACTAAGATTGACTCCTCGTTTTTTGAGTTCAGTGAGATAGCGGCTGCTCATCCTATCATTTCCTAAAATACTGAGCAAACCACACCGTACTCCTAAACCAGACATATTGAGTGCCATCGCGCCTGCAGCTCCACCAAAGTAGGAGTTATTACCGACACGATCCTCGGTGCAAAACCCGCAAAGAAGGATACGTAAACGCTTTGATTTTCGCATGGTAATAGTATATACTACCGCCTTACCATGAGAGAACGCAGTTTGTGGACGCTTGATATCGACCAAACGCTTGCTGGCGGGGTCGTTGCTGCCCACATGCGACACTATAACCAAGAGCTTGGCTTGGGATTGAGTGATGAAGAGATAGCATCTTACGAAGGCGTCTTCCCGAAAACATTCGACGTTCCCGCAATTATAAACTACCGATCGCAAGGACATGAAGCAGAAAGACGATTCCAGGAATCTCGCGCACGAGTGCGTACTTCTAGAGAAGTTCATAGAAATTTGACTCCAATTCCAGGGAGCTTTGAATTCGCTCGCGCAATCGCTGACCAAGCAGACTCGCACATGTATCCTCTTGCGAGCGTTATGCAGTTCGGCGGATACTACTCTGTCAGACCTCACGAACTTGAAGGTATAACCCTCGAATGGTTACTCATGAATAATGCACCTCACGCTGAGGAAACTACCCTCTGCGACTCACCGAAGGATAAACTTGAGAAAATATTTCTGCATTGGAAAAAGCCGGATTCCGATGGCGACCTGCCGCTGTTTGTCCTCACCGATGATAGCTTTATCGATCTTGCAAAAGCCGCGGAGCGCCTCGTAGAGTATGACTACGAGATTTACAAACCTTTGACACAACGACTGGTAATTGTAGCCTACGGTAAAAAATTGCTGGAATCCGCCTATCACCCGATTACCGGTATACGGACGCTGTCGCTGCCGACGTTTGATGCCTCGGACGTGAATACACTGAAAGAAAAACTTATCCGCTGGACTGGAGTCAGGATCTGAAAGAATTTATCTCACTCCGTAACTTTTCGGCTTCTCCACGTGGATTTTTGGCAAAGATAATACTTCGCGAAACAACAACGATTAGTCCCGCCTTTTTTGCATTCAGTCCGGCTTTAAGGGTTTTTTCTAAATCTCCCGCCTGATGGCCGATACCGGGGACGAGAATAGTCATGTCCCTTACTATCTCTCTAATACGTTTCAATTCTTTAGGGTACGTCGCACCGACGACGAGAAAGCAATTTTTATTTTTGTTCCATTTATTAACAACCTGAAAGGCTACGTATTCATAGAGCCTGTCATGCTGAACTTGTCCTTCGGTAAACTCAGGATGGTGAGTTTGACGAATCCATTTCAGCATCTTTGTTGTCTGAGATCCTGAAATGAATTCAGGATGACGAATATGTATATTCTGAAACTCACCAGATCCCGGATTGGATGTTTTGCATAAAATAAAAATTCCTTTTTCCTTATAATCTAAAAATGGCTGTAACGCCTCAATTCCCTGATATGGCTGAAGGGTAATTGCATCAGCATTCAAATATTCAAATGCAAACTTCGCATACGCCCTGTTCGTATTCCCGATATCGCCGCGCTTAAAATCAAGCAGGACCGGAATTTCCGGATATTTCTCATGAATATGATCGCACGTCATTTTAAGTTCTGAAATTCCCTCTGCTCCCCGCGCTTCATAAAACGCAGAATTGGGTTTGTAACAACAAACCAAATCATATGTCTGATCAACGATGAATTTATTAAAAGCAAACTGCGGATGTTTTTTTTTCTTAAATCGCCCCGGCAACTTCTCAAAATCCGGATCAAGCCCGACGCAAAGAAGTGAATTATTTTTTTCAACGATGGCGTCTAGTTTTTGCTGGAAGGTCATATATTATTTCTTTGAATACACTCATCATGAGAACCTAAATCGATCAAGAGTAGTCCGTCATCCGTATACCGAACAATCATTCGATCACTGTCAGAAATAGAAACACTCCATTCATTTTTCCTGCCAGATAATTTGTGCAGCCTTAATGACGGATGCGTGGGGTCTTTTTGTAAACGAGCAAGTTGAGTATCGATAGCATCAGCAAGTTCCTTATTTCGCCTGGTGAACTTTTTGAGCCTATGCTTAAATGACGTAGAAGATGAAATTTTCATTACTCAAGAAGCTCTTTTACTGAGTAATGTATGCGGATTGCTTTTCCTGCTTTATATTCTTTATATGCCTTATCAGCAATACTCGCCGTTTTCTTACTCAACTTAAACGTCGGTATCGTTCCATCATCGACGGGCATGACAGGTTTTTTTGCAGAAGGTAGTCGCACCACAGCATCGCTGATGAGATATTTCACATAGCGACTTAAACGATAACCGTATCGTGCAGCCTGTGCGGAAAGAATATTTGTTTCCTGTTCGGTAAGTGTAATCTGTACTTTTTGCATAATGGGATTATTGTAGTAAAAATGAAGTATTTAGTCAATACATTTCTGCCAATAATTTTACCATTAATTTTTCCGGCGAATCACTAAACAATACTTTACCTGTTTTTGGTTTTTGAATGATTTCTGTTAATCTTTCAATTTCATCAGCTACTCCTCCCGTACCAGTGTATACGCCAACGACCTTTCCCATGTCGGTTAAGTTGGTAAATTCATTGAGTGTCCCCCACCGGCCGGACACAATAATTCCGGCATCACCGTTTGCCGTTGATAGTACATTTCTGTATTTTTTCCGGACAGAAGCATTTTGTACAAATTCAAACTCCCGGGGAACGTATAGTATTTTTGAAAAGATGGAAACGTCACACGCAGGAAATGTTTTCTTTTGACTATCTAAATCAATTTCTGGTGAATAGCCCCAAATTTCAACGCCGTATTTTGATGCTTCATTGACAATGACGTGGGGAATTCCTGCCGATGCTCCGGTGATGAGGATTATTTTATCTTTATACTGTCCGAGGACTTTCCCCAGTTCTACCGCTTTTGCAATTACTTCTCCTCTCTCATCCGCCGCGGACCCGTATATGCCGATTTTGAGTTTAGTCATGAGGATTTTTGCTTTGCTAAAAATTCTTTTCTCGTTTCGGTGATAAATTTTAGGCAGGTACTTATGGTTTTTTTATCGATTCTTTTATACCTCTCAAGAGTTCGAAAAATGTCATTAATAGTAAAAATTGAATAACATTGATAACCTTTATTTCGAAGAAGCTCGGGTCCTCCTTGTCCTCTGTCGAGCAGCACTGTTACATTCTCAACAGAAATCTGTGCTTGTTTAAGGGGCGTGATTGATTCAAATTTGCTCTCCCCATTGGTAATCACGTCATCTATAAGAATACCTTTTTGTCCCGCGTGATATTCTCCTTCAATAAACTTGCCAGTTCCGTATGTTTTGGGCTCTTTTCGAATAAAAATCATTGACTGATTATGCTTGAGAGCAATTGCTGTCGCTATGGGAATACCTGTATATGGTACACCAATAACAACATCAAAAGACAATGTGCGCATCTCTTCCCAAAAAACTTCTGCGGTCAATTCAAGGAGATACGGATATGAAACAAGTAATCTCAAATCTAAATAAAACGGTGAGATAAGTCCGGATTTTAGTTTAAATTTTCCGAAACGTATTGCGTTAATCCTAAGGAGGTCTAAAATAAGTTGTTCTCTTAAATTGATATTTGAAAGCATAAAAATTTATCTGGTAGTCAGTTAAGATTCTTCCATTCGCTGTCGCAATAGAAACTCTTTTTTTTCAGATGCGAGATATTCAGTTAAATGCTTCAGCTGCTCTGGAGAAATTTTATTCATTTGAAACAGCTCAATGAAAATATCGTTGAGAGTAATAATAGCTTCGCACTGGTATCCTTTTTTCCGTATCGTCTCTGTACTGCCGTATCCTCGATCAAGTAATAAAAATAACGCGACTATTTTAAGACCGCTACCTTCCAGCCTTCCCAACAATTGTAATGCATCTGCAACATCCTCTACCTCATCATCTACGACGATTACTCCCTGTTCTGGTTGGAAGTTTCCTTCCACAAGCTTATCT
>DATEBW010000088.1:0-6529 GCA_035287165.1 Patescibacteria group bacterium
TATGTTCAGGGGTGATCATATTACTACATAGTATATCATACTGTCTTGTAAGTGCAATATTATTGTGATATTATGTACCTCTATTATGCGCTATACCGGAATCCAGCCGCAATATTTTCCCCGCCTGCACTATTTTGCACGTATACTAAATACTGACGTGTTTGTTATTCGGGATGACGTGCAGTTTGTCGCTAAGCATAAATATCCTGATGGGCAAACGGGATGGTCCTATCAGGTACACACGCCGATAAAAACCGGCAGCGGCATGTACTATTTGCGCGTACCCGTCACTCATGGCAGTCGAGAGCATCGCATAGTCGATATAGTTCCGACCTATGACCAGACTTGGGTAGAGGATCATCTCCGGACTATAGAGTTTGCATATAGAAAATCACCTTTTTTCACTGTCCTCAATAGCGATTTACACGAACTTCTGCACCATCAATCCGGATCAGTTGCCGAATTGAATATACGCACTATTTTATGGGGAATCGCACGTATACTTGAACTTCCCCTGAAATCCGATCAGCTGACCGTAGAAAGCATTGAAGCCGCATTGGCAGATAAAGGGACCTTCCGCTTGCGGAAGATCAAACAAGGGATTCATATTGGTTCGGGGATATCACCTGACCATTCCGCAAGCGAAAAAATCGTTGCACTGATTAAAGCGGTCGGCGCAACAGAGGATTATTGCGGCGGAACTTCAGTATTAGCATATCTTGATAAGGGAAGCATGAAGAAAAACGACATTCGTATGACCGTACAAGACTGGACTTGCCGGGAATACCCCCAGCTTTTTTCATCAAAACAGCCGTTTATCCCAAACCTTTCGATCATTGACCTCCTGATGAACGTGTCGCCGAAAGAGGCGCGCGAAGTTCTCGCTTCAAACGATTAAGATCGTATTTGAGAAGTATTCATAACGAACAATAATTCGTCATGCTGAACTTGTTTCAGCATCTGACTGCTCGAGTTATAAGACCCTGAAATGGATTCGATTAACTCACCATCTCTTCGAGCCTGAGTCTCAGAGCCGAAGGCCTGAGTTTACCGAAGGACAAGTTCAGGGTGACGACGCTGGGGACTTTTCAAGAAGGGTTTAGGTCACACTTCCTGCCGTTTTGGCGAAATCCACCGGCCTTCCGAAGACGTCATGAATCCCGGCACGACGGACGTTAAGAGAATAAGTGACGTAATATAGTGCATGATGAAAAAGAACAAGCCGTAAAAGAGAAGCTGCGGCTTTTTATTTACCAGCCCGATAACAACGCTAAGAAGATAGTCATAGACAAAAACGGCGAAAAACAGGTGCAGCGGTGAAATCGGTACGCGGGATTGGATATAGGTCGTTGCCGATGAAAAGAACGGGATATCCTGCACAAACAAAGAGACGAACCAAAGCGGCAGAACGAGCAAAAAGATTGAATGCAGAAATACCTCCATCGTAAATACCGCCAGCGTAAGCCAGAAAAACGACGGCCAGAAGCCGTTTACTTTTACCGTCTGGAAAAATCCGATGTTCCACCTTCTCACCTGCTTCCAGTAATCAGGCAGATTGTCCGGATGCTGGTCCCATCCCCACAGCCCGAACGTATGCCCGATCTTGCCGAGTTTTCTCCGGTGGAGTTGGAAGGCGAGGTTAAAATCCTCGATCAGCAGGCCGGGCGTGTCTATTTCCAGTCGCCTTAGGATTGATGAACGATAAATAGTACAAAAGCCGGGAATGACATAACTCATATTGGTATATTTCCATGTCTGGCCGTACATCATAAAATTCCACAGGATGCGGTTCAGCCGTTCCCGGTAGCCGATGAAATAGTACGAAAGGCGCGGAACGATATGCTGTTCCCATCGAATCATGGGGCGGGCGAATACGACGCTGATCTCCGGATCGTTAAAGAGTTCAAGTGCGCGCGGGACAAAATTTTCATCGACGTTCGTATCGGAATCGACGATGAAAATAAAGTTATATCGTTCAAACAGACGGTACTTTTCAACCGCATGTATGATGGCTTTTGCTTTTCCGAGCCCGGGGTTTAGTTCTTCGACAATGCAACCTTCAGCCCGCGCGCGTTCTGCGGTCCTGTCCGAAGACCCGTCAGATATCACATATATCTGGTCGGGAGAAAGCGATTGTTTAATAGCTTGTACGCATTTGCCGATGACGAGCTCTTCATTGTGCGCCGGCAGAACGGCGGCGATCTCCGATGCCTTGTATTGATTTGTGACGTCGGTAGAAAACTTCCTGCCGAGTTTTTCTTCAACAATATACCGGATAACCCCGACCAGGGCCCAAAATCCAACGCTTAATCCGACAGGCAATCCGAATGGTGAAATAGGTTTCATGGCGATTTATGATTTCAGATTTATGATTTATGCAGGACTTACGTAGAGTCGTCATCCTGAACTGGTTTCAGGATCTTGAGAACCAAGTCTTAGATTCAGATTGCGTAACTCCTGTTATGAATCAGGTAGGAATGTTCTTTACCGAACTGATTAGTTTTAGCTCGCGGTATTATACCATTTTAGCGTCTTCAGGAGGCCTTTTTGGAGGGAAACTTTCTGCCGCCAGCCGAGGCGTTTTATCTTCGTTAAATCGGGAAGACGGGAATCGTGGTCGTGTTTCGGTCGCGCTACGCTCGTTGTTAGTAATCGGTAATCAGTAATCGGTAAACGGGATGAATTTTTGCTCGTTGAAGTTTGTTTTCTGCTGTTTACTGTTGACTGCTTGCCCGACGAAGTCCCGACGTACGTCGGGACGAAGTGGGGTTTACTATTTGCTATTTTCAAAACTAATTCGGCAAGTTCCCGAATGCTTACTTGTTCATCGCCGCCGGCGTTGTAGACCATTCCTGCTTTCCCTTTTTCCATGACTGTCGTGAGCGCGCTGACGAGATCGTCGACATAGCAAAACGTCCGGATTTGGCTGCCGTCGCCGTGGAGGGTTAACGGTTTATTATTCATTATCTGCCTCATAAAAGCCGGAATAACACGCTGGTCTTTCATCGACATATTCGGCCCGTATGTATTAAATATGCGCACGATCCGGACGTCTATGCCATATTTGCGCTGATACATCATGCACAGCGATTCGGAAAAGCGCTTGCCTTCTTCATACGGGCTTCTGATTCCCCTAGGATCGACATTGCCGGTATAGGATTCTTTCTGCGGGGATTCTTTCGGGTTTCCGTACGCTTCAGATGAGCTCGTAAAAACGACGTGCGCTTTATTCTTCCGTGCAAGATTGAGGACATTCATGGTGCCTACCGAACAAGAAAGAAGCATTTCTTCCGCGAGCTTGGTCAAGTTCGGAACACCCGTCGGACAGGCAAGGTGATAGACGGATTTCAGATTTCTGATTTCAGATTTCAGATTGATCGGTTTCGTTATGTCCTGTTGGATAAAGGTAAAATTGGGATGTTTGGTGAGATGAGTTATATTCTCCCTGCTGCCGGTAACAAAATTATCAATACCGATAACCCGATGCCCCTGATCAAGCAGAGTTCGGGCTAGATTGCTACCGATAAATCCTGCAGCGCCGGTAATGAGGTTGGTGGGTGTCATCAAAAAATCCTAAATTATAATTTCGAAGCTCCAAATAAATTCCAAATTCTAATATTCAATTTCTAAATCTTTAGAATTTAGTATTTGAGATTTAAGATTTATTTGGAGCTTATTATTTAGTATTTTGAATTTAATATCTCCTTACACGTGATACAAATTCTCCCTCTTGGTTCCATTATATACCCCGCGCGTGTCAAGTATGCTCACGCCGGACTCGAGGAGTTTTTGGTAGGGGATATCAGAGTGGTCCGTTACCACGATCATCAGATCGTGTTGGGAGATGACGCGTTTCGTCAGCGGCATGCTTCGCGAGCCGTTATATCGGGGGATATAGGGGTCGTGGTAGGAAACGCTGATCTGTTCTTTCTCAAGCGCACGCCAAAGGGGGAAAGCCGGTGATTCACGCAGGTCGTTTACATTTCGTTTATATGCTATGCCGAGAAGCATAACCCGCGCAGAACTTGCAGCAGGCGTTATCTCCTGAAGCAATTGTCGGGCTTTCTCTGCAACCTGATGGGGTTGTCGGTCATTGACGCTTGACGCCGAACT
Organism: Patescibacteria group bacterium; assembly: GCA_035287165.1. Taxonomy (GTDB): domain Bacteria; phylum Patescibacteriota; class Microgenomatia; family 2-01-FULL-40-14; genus DATEBW01. Next base: position 4,114 of record DATEBW010000088.1, read on the forward strand.
TATTAAGGTCAGCGGAATGCCGAGCCTTTCTGCATCCTCGCGCAGATAATGCGGATCAACCGGTATACAATGGCCACCGATACCCGGACCGGGATAGTGGGCGAGGAATCCGAACGGCTTTGTTTTGGCCGCATTGATGACCTCCCATATATCGACGCCAATCGCCGAAGTATACGTTTTCAGTTCATTAACGAGACTAATATTAACGAGACGGAACGTATTTTCGAGAATTTTTGCCATTTCAGCCGTCTCAAGTGACGATACGGCATATGCCAGGGTAACGATGCGGCTATAAAATTCATAGACGAGCGACGTAGACCGTTCACCATAGCCGGCGACCACTTTGGGAATTTTGGTAAAGGGAAAATTCTGATTGCCCGGATCGATACGTTCGGGCGAAAATGCGAGAAAAAAATCCTCTTCGACCGTTAAACCGGTTTCCTGAAGTATCGGTAAAACGACTTTTCTCGTGGTGCCGGGAGCAACAGAACTTTCCAGGACGATGAGTTGTCCGGGGCGCAATATGCGGGCGACGCTTGCTGCGGCTTCCCGCACCGCGGTCAGATCGGGAGTTTTATCTTCGAGTACGGGTGTGGGGACACAAATAGCGATGATATCGCATCCGGCAAGGTTTTTTGTACTGGTAGTGGCATGGAAGCGGGAAATATGAAGTTTGTTTATTTCGGCGACCGGCCCGCGTCTTCTGCCATAGCCTATAACATTGTAACCTGCTTCGGCTGTCCCTTCGCCAAACGCGCGCCCGACATATCCAATACCGATAGTGCCCACGAGGGCGGTTCTTTTAATGACTTTATCTTTAAGAGCATTAAATACATTCATCTATGAAGGTCCGGGGGCAGGAACTTCGCAAAGCACGAAACGTAATTATATAGGTTATATTCTACTAAATGAGAGTATTGTTCGTCAACAAGATCTTTAATCGTGGCCTCAAACGGAATTTGGTATAATTAAAAATGTGCGCATCCTCCCAGTATGCTGGAGTGGCAGAGCGGGCAATTGCACCAGACTGTAAATCTGGCGCCTTAACGGGCTACATAGGTTCGAATCCTATCTCCAGCACTATGGCGGGCGGGCGAAAGGCCTCCGGGGGTTCCCGCCTTTGCTCATGTTCGTCCGCCAGCTGGCGGACGAACGTTCGCTTCGGCGGACAGGCGAATCCCTCTCCCAGCAATTTGTCGTGTAACAAGATTAGTGGAATAGATTTCGTCATCCTGAATACGTTCGCTGTCGCTCAGTACTATAGCTTGTTTCAGGATCTTTGCGATGGTGATCGACACGTAATGCAAGCTTGGAATAATAGTTTTGTTTCTCAAGTCTGAAGTATTACTTTCGTGCAAAGGGCTTGACAAGACGTGTAAAATAGTTTTATAGTAAGAAAGATGTAAGAAATCGGTAAGTAATCGCGCATGAACGCATCAATTTCTATCCTTACCCATATTGCTACCCCGTGGCTCGGGGTCATTTTTATGTTTAATTCGACGGGAAAAGCGGGGAGGATGGTTTAAAAATTAGAAATTAGAAATTAGAAATTTACAAAATCCTCCCAACAAAGGGAGGTTTTTTAGGAAAATGGCAATACCGGAAAAACTATTGGGCAACTATGCGGAAACCGCGCGCGAATTTAAGCCTTTGGTTGATGATACGATCCAAGGGTTGAGGCCGGCTAGTGAAACGAAAGCGATGTTGGATAAAGAGATTGCAGAAGTTTTATCAGGGATGAATTCCGATGAGCGTGTTCAAGCTTTGGCAGTGTTTCGGGATAGAATACCGCCACACTTGAAGGGAATCAGTTAACATATTGGGACATGATTCCGGTCGCGGCCAATTTAATATGGTTTTAAATATACCACTCTGTCCCGACGTAACGCCGGGACTCCGTTAGGCATACCAGTTGCATTTTGAAAGCGGAGGGGTATAGATTTTTTTAAAGAGAGGAGATGAAAATATATGGCAGTTGAACGAAATGTAGAAACGATTCAGGGAAAAGGGGGTCTTGGCAGTGGGTATGAAAGTCAGGTAGAACGGGCTGCGCGTTTGCATCCTCATCAAGAACTTCGTGGTTATCCAGTGGGAGGTCCAGAACTTATGCCGACTGTGAATACAGAACAAGCAGGTCAAGTCGTTAGTGGACAAGGAAAGTTTTCACCGATTGACATAGCCTAAATAAACAAAGTATCAGGTATGTATGCCACTTTGCTTTGATTTTGCAATAACTATTGTATACCTGCGAAGCTTTCAAAAGGAGAACCAGGATATTCTGACGGTATATCATATGAACATAATCAAAGCTCCGTTCGGCATACCATTTGCATTTTGAAAGCGGAGGGGTATATTACAAAACATACCTGATACTCTGTAAAGTAAACTGGGATATCATACGAACCAAGGCTTTGTT
>DATEBW010000089.1:0-3095 GCA_035287165.1 Patescibacteria group bacterium
CAAATTGTTTTTAGCAACCTTCTTGCTCTCCTTATAAGGGAGTAAGTTTGGTTTGGAAGCTCGTTAATTTTCCTTCCAGATCATTCTTACCGAATGAAATGGAAGTTTTTTTATGGAAGGAAGGAGGTGAAAGTCAATGGGAGAAACTCAAAATACTATTATAAGAGGAGCTTACGGAGCTCAATTCGAGCGCTTACTAGAGGCAAACGGTGATGATCCTCGAGTTGCAATAGGTGCTGCAGCAATAGATGAAATGAATATACATGGAGGCTTTGTACCTGATGTAACAGCAAGTGATGCTACAGCTCCAGTTTGGCATGTAAATACGCACGCTACGGCGGAAAAGTAAATACGAAATGAACAATTACCCCTCCCGATAATCTTTGGGAGGGGTTTAAATCGAATAAACGCAATTCTTATCTTTAAGGAGAATTTATGAAAGAAACTCTGGAGCCACTAATATCACCGAAATGGATCAATATGATCGACTAAGATAAAAGATTACTATAATAGTAAAATAAGGTGGTATCTATGAAAAGTATTGAAATCCATTTAAAACTATGCAGGAGCACAAGAAGCGTGGAGGAGTTGTATTGGAATATAATATTCATGAGCCCCATGTAAAGCCGGAACATGTACCTGAAGACAAATGGATCCGTGTCTTCGATACTTGGTACATTATTAAGAAGATTAATGCCAACGGCCTGGGTTCTGAACTGTTCCTGCTGCCCAAATAGTAGTTGACAGCGGGCATAGCTCGGGTGTATAGTACATCCATGTTAGCAAATAGTATTCACGCCAATTGGTTTTTCTATTTCTTTACTCCCCTGCATTCGGGAGGTTTAAGCGAGTGAAATAGAGTAACCGATTTCGCGAACAGAACCTCCCATATAGGGAGGTTTTTTATTGCCAAAAAGGAGGTGAAATTACATGAGTAATATAGGAAAAGAAGGTATAAACAGCGCAGATAGAACCACCGAAAATCCTTTAGCATATGGAGGAACGGAAACTACGGCATATGACCAACCAGCGGCGGTGAAACCTGAAGAAAATAGTTTAGCCCCTAACAAAGGGTCACGGGCGACCGATTATGTCAACTATTGGGCGGAAACGACTGGAGTGTCTGAAGATGTTCGTATGCAGGCATTGCGTGCGGTGGTCACACCATACGGAGGTGCTGATGCAGCCGACGCAATAATAGCGGATGCCGCAAAAAAAATAAGCTCATAATCCAAATCAGAGCAGGAACAGGAGGTGATAACTATGGAAAAAAGATTATTAACAGGGATTGATTACGCTCGATTGAATTTACCTATTCCCCTGTACGACGAAGGACCAGTTGATGTCGACCAAAAAATTGCAGAGCGTGAAGCCACTCTTCCCGTAATATCAGTCACTCTGATCGAAACAGGTGCAACTGATAACAATGCTGTATCCGAGTCCGATACGGCGAAGTCGATTATTGCGTAACAAAGAGTAATAAAGTTAAACCCTGAAGTACACAGGGTTTAACTTTTATGGACAGCTATGCATTCAATTTCGACTAACGCCCCCAGTGGCAAGTTTGCAACGGCAAACGCGGCCCGTGCCGGTTTATGATCGTGAAAAAAAGTAGCATAGACTTTATTCATCGCGGCATAATCTTCTATAGCCGCCAGATATACCGTTGTCTTGGTGACTTGTTCAAGGCTCGAACCGGCATCAGCCAATACTGCTTTTAAATTATGCAATGCCTGCCTAGTTTGTTTTTCGATCCCCTCAACGAGCATATTCGTCGCCGGATCGATGCCGATCTGGCCGGAACAAAAAATAAATCCGTTTGCCCGGACCGCATGGCTGTATGGCCCGACTGCCTTCGGTGCTTTGGCTGATGAAATCATTTCACTCATGAAGATATATATCCATGTCTTAGAGCCTGTTTTAAAAGTCCGTCACCCTGTCCCGCCGTGGCGGGATCAGGGTCTTGAATACAGCAGTACCTATACCATAAGTCTCACTCTAGATGCTGAATCAAGCTACAGTACTTAAGCGATAGCGAACGTATTCAGCATGACAAATTATTATCCTTAATAAATACTTTTCAAACAGGCTTTTAGCAATTCACCATGACATTCCATAGAGTAAATTCGTCCGATTTATTATACGATATATTGGTACAGCAAATCGTTCGGTGACAAAACCTGATACGTTAATCCGATGGCGTCCATGCGTTTGACCAAAGAGGTGTAGTGCTCGCGCTGCTGCTGTTCTATGCCGACGAGCGCGGGCCCGTTTTCGGTATTTGTTTTCTTTATATATTCAAACCGAACGATATCGTCTGTCGGGCCGAGCGCTCTATTCAGAAACGAGCGGAGCTGTCCGGGCTTTTGGGCAAACTGAATGATAAAGTAATGCTTTCTCCCCTGATATATCAAGCTTCGTTCAAGTATTTCCGCGTAGCGCAATATGTCATTGTTTCCCCCGCTGACGATGCAGACGACCGTTTTTCCTTTTATATGTTTTCTCAAACTTGACAGCGCGGCGATGGAGAGGGCGCCGGCAGGTTCGGTCACGATCCCTTCATTTTGATACAGCTCGACCATGGTTTTAGCGATTTTCCCTTCGGGGACTTTAATGATCCTGCTCACATACTGTTTTGCCAGTTTGAAGGACAGGTTACCGACGCGCTTGACCGCTGTGCCGTCGACAAACGTGTCGATTTTTTCAAGAGCGACCGGCCTTTTCTTTTTAAATGCTTCGTACATGCTTGCCGCGCCCTCCGGTTCTGCGCCGATTATCTCTATGGCAGGGTTATTTAGTTTTGCGTATGCCGCGATGCCTGCAATAAGGCCGCCGCCGCCGACCGGAACAACGATTACCATCGGAGTCTTACGGATATTCGGGGATTGAGCGTCTTTGTATTGTTCCAGCAATTCCTTTCCTACCGTTCCCTGGCCGGCGATGGTAAGCGCATCATCAAATGCGTGGATATAGCTAGCTCCCTGTTCCTTTTCAAATGCATGCGCGTATTTTTGCGCATCATCATAGGTATCGCCCTCCAGTTTTATGGTCACGTGGTTGTTGCCGAACTTTCTGACGCGGTCTATTTTCTGAAG
>DATEBW010000090.1:0-2526 GCA_035287165.1 Patescibacteria group bacterium
ATGGAAGCAGCGCGAGGCACAAATACGGAAACTATTTTTATCAACCGCGAGCGTTTACGGCTCAATGCAGGGCCTCGTCGGTTCCTCCATGCCGCAGGTGAAAGGACTGGAGTTGAATGAGTTGGAGAGCGGGGAATAAACAAAATAAAAAAGTGAAAATGAAAAATGAAAAAAATAGTAAGAAGACAACAAAAAATCTGGGAGAATGAACATAAAACTTTACAAACCCTACCTTCGATGGCTTCGGAAAAACCATCAGAAGGAGTGATTCAATTTATTCAATACTTCCAGACAAACAACGTAAAACTTTCAGGAAAAACAGTTGATATTGGATGCGGAAAAGGAAGAAATACGATTTACCTTGCACAAAATGGTTTTCATGTCTATGGATTAGATTATGTAGATTATGCACTGCAACATACTTACAAAATTGCACTGCAGAACAACGTTGTACAAAATATTCATCTGATTACTACTGAAATTGATAAGTCATGGCCTTTTCTTGATAATTATTTTGATTGCGCCATCGACTGTTATTCGTCAATTGATATCGAAACAAAACAGAGAAGACGAATATATAGGGATGAATTGTTACGAACAATAAAACCCGGCGGGTACGCGCTCATTATGGTTCCATCTATTGAGGATGAATGGGAATCCCGTTTGATACGGGAACATCCGGGAAAAGAGAAAAATAGTACCTATTGGCCGCAAAGTGGAAAATTTCAAAAGGATTATGAGGAAAATGAGTTGCGAAAGTTTTATACAGATTTTAAGATTTGTGCATTGAGAAAAATTCGTAAAAAGGCTTTCAAGTTAGGTAAACACTATAATGCTGAAAATTACTGGATGGTTTTGCAGAAGGAATAGTTTACATCTTCACGCTTACATCCACTCCGGCGGGGAGTTCGAGGTGCATGAGGGAGTCAATAGTTTTAGGCGTGGGGGAAACGATATCAATTAACCGTTTGTGCACACGAATCTCAAAGTGTTCACGGGAGTCTTTATCAGCAAACGGTGATTTTTGAACGGCAAACATGGTCCGTTTGGAAGGGAGGGGAATCGGACCAACTACGCGCGCACCGGTCCTGATGGCGGTATCGAGGATTTTCTGACAGCTTTGGTCAATAATGCGGCTGTCATACGCCTTCAATCTGACTCGGATGCGTCCTTTCGGCATAGTTGATCTCTAAAAGAGCTAAATGCGATCCTAAAATTGAAGTTGGATGTTAGAAGTTTGAACGTGGAACGTGAAGTTTGATAGTGGATGAATTAAGACCTGAAAAAATCAAAATTTCTAACTTCAAACTTCGTTATCAATTCTCTAACTTCCAATCTCTAACTTCTACTTAACGATCTCCGTGATAACGCCGGCGCCTACGGTACGGCCGCCTTCACGGATAGCAAACCGCTGTTCTTTTTCCAGTGCAACCGGAGAGATAAGTTTTATCGTGACCGTTACATTATCGCCCGGCATAATCATTTCCGTTCCTTCCGGCAACGTAACTTCTCCGGTAACGTCGGTGGTGCGGATGTAAAACTGCGGCTTATAACCGCTGAAGAATGGGGTGTGACGGCCGCCTTCTTCTTTGCTTAAGACATATGCTTCCGCCTTAAATTCTGTATGCGGCGTCACGCTTCCTGCTTTCGCAACGACCTGGCCGCGCTCTACATCATCCTTCTCGACTCCGCGCAGCAATAATCCGACATTGTCGCCTGCGCGCGCATCATCGAGCTGTTTACGAAACATTTCGATACCGGTGATAACCGTCTTTTTAGTTGGGCGCAGCCCGACGATTTCAATCTCATCATTGACTTTTACCTGGCCGCGCTCGGCTCGCCCGGTGACCACCGTGCCGCGTCCTTTGATAGAGAATACGTCTTCGACCGGCATCAGGAATGGCTTGTCCAGATCGCGCACCGGGTCCGGAATGTGAGAATCAACGGCGTTCATGAGTTCTCCGATCACCTTTTCATATTCCGCGTCTCCCTCGAGCGCCTTGAGCGCTGATCCTTTAATGATAGGAGTTTTATCCGCGTCATACTTATATTTTGTCAGGAGTTCTTTCAATTCCATCTCGACGAGTTCGACCAATTCCGGGTCTTTGACCATGTCCATCTTATTCAGAAATATGACGAGTTCGGGAACGTTTACCTGTCGGGCAAGAAGAATGTGCTCGCGGGTTTGGGGCATCGGGCCGTCCGGTGCGGATACGACGAGAATCGCGCCGTCCATCTGCGCCGCTCCGGTAATCATGTTCTTGATATAGTCGGCGTGTCCGGGCGCGTCGATATGAGCATAGTGGCGCTTTTCGGTTTCGTATTCAACGTGGGTAATATTGATCGTAACGCCGCGCGCCTTTTCTTCGGGCGCATTGTCAATATCTTCGTATTTGAGCGTTTTTGCTAAACCTTTCTTTGAAAGGTACGAAGTAATCGCTGCGGTGAGTGTCGTCTTACCATGGTCGACGTGACCGATGGTGCCAATATTAACGTGTGGTTTGGTGCGCTGAAATTTATCTGCCA
>DATEBW010000091.1:0-9721 GCA_035287165.1 Patescibacteria group bacterium
ATCAACCTCAAGGATGTCAAACGTATGGTCGAGAATTTCCCGCGTCACTTTTCCCGTCCCTTTTACCTGCGCAAAATCCCGGACCCGCTTCAGGAGTTTCAAAACAATCCGTGGTGTGCCGCGGGACCTTCGCGCAAGTTCCTGTACAGAATCACGGTCAATCTCCACATGAAGCGTTTCTGCGCCCCGTTGCACAATTTCCATAAGATCTTCCGGTGAATAGTAGACGAGACGGTGGACGACGCCGAAACGGTCACGCAGCGGGGCGGAGAGAAGCCCGCTGCGGGTGGTCGCGCCGATAATCGTAAAGCGCGGAAGGTTCAGTCGGACCGTACGTGCGGAAGGGCCTTTACCGACGACGATATCAAGAGCATAGTCTTCCATAGCCGGATACAGTGTTTCCTCCACCACCTTGTGGAGCCGGTGAACCTCATCGATAAACAAAATATCGTTTTCCGAAAGGCCGGTCAAAATGGCCGCTAAATCCCCTGCACGCTCGAGCGCAGGGCCGGAAGTGACGCGGATATTCGCGCCCATTTCGCGCGCGACGAGATGGGCAAGCGTCGTCTTTCCCAACCCCGGCGGACCGTAGAGAAGAATGTGCTCGATGGACTCTTTCCGCTTCTTCGCTGCGGCGATAGCGACCCGAAGCGCCTCTTTCACATTTTTCTGCCCGGCAAACTTTTCCCATTCCTGCACCCGAAGGGTGTTCAGGATTTGAACGGTTTCTTTGTCTTCATTGATAACAGGCTGGGTTTTGGATTTTATCTGATCCATAGGGGTGTTTAACTCTTCGCTTTCGCCTTTAATGCAAAACGGATCTTTTCTTCAATAGTTATTATTTCGTCCGGCAGTGACCGGGCAAGCTGGTTGACCTCATTGCGTGTAAATCCCATGCCGACGAGCGCCGAGATAAATTCATCCGTTTCACTCTGGCTGTCGCCTGATAAGTCCAGCTCAATAACCGAGCCGATTTTATTTTTCAGTTCTATGATGATCTTCTGCGCATTCTTTTTTCCCACTTTAGGAATCTGGGTGAAAAAAGAAACATCGGCCGTCGTGACTGCTTTTGTTATACCCTCGATACCGTTGTTTAGAATATTGATGGCTGTTTTGGGACCGACGCCTGAAACACTGATAAGCATTTTAAACATAGTAAGTTCGTTCCGGGTCAGGAAGCCATAGAGGTCAAGCGCGTCGTCTTTGACGTTCAGATGGGTAAAAAGCGACACTCGCGCTTGTCCGGCGAGTTTTGCCAGGGTATTGGCGGTCATTTGGACTTCATATCCCACCCCTCCCGCTGTCATGAGAAACAGCCGGTCCGATGTAGTCGTTTGAATGGCTCCTTCCAAAGCTCCGATCATAAGAATGACTTCATCACGCCGCAGGTAATGGCGATTGCCAATGCGTCCGCGATATCGTCCGGCTGCGGAATTTTTGACAACCCTAACGTAGATTGTACCATCCGCTGCACCTGCCCTTTATCTGCCCTGCCATAGCTCGTGAGCGCCATCTTCACTTCAAGCGGCGTAAATGAGCGCACGGGGATTTTTTTGCGGCCGCACGCGAGAAGTATTGCCCCGCGCGCCTGGCCAACCAGTAAGGCAGTTTTTGCATTTGACGCAAAAAATAATTTTTCGACAGAAACCACTTCGGGCTTATAGGTAGCAATAAGCTCGCTCATCGACTCAAAAATTTGCGCCAGGCGAATTTCTTCCGCTGTTTCCTTTTCCGTTGTAAAACAGTCATAGGCAACGGCGGTCATTTTATTGTTTTCGGATGAAACCACACCCCACCCCATGCGCGCGATGCCCGGGTCAATGCCTAATATAATCATCGCCGCCCATGATAGCAGAGAACGGTAAAAGAGTAAAGGAAAGGGTACGATTGTTTCGTGTTCTATAGTATAATATGATATGCGTTACCGAGCGGCGACGCGTCAAATCGCGTCAGCTGCGTCATTCACGGCGGAGCGTCTAACGCACCAGCCAAGTCAGACTTGGCGCCATCGTCTAGCGGCCTAGGACGTCACCCTTTCAAGGTGAAGATCGAGGGTTCGATTCCCTCTGGCGTCACCACAAAAGAGCAGGCACAAAGTCACTATATAGACTGTGAAATTTGGGAACAGGTAAAAAACGAGGTACATACTTAGCACATTGTTTTTATTGACATTATTATTATTTATACTTAAGTCATATATGACTAAAAGTGAAGGGTTACAGCCGGTACAAGAACCAATACAAATAAAAGGTGAAATAGGCGCTGAATACACACCTACTGAAACTGCACTTCCTCATGGAGGAGGATGCCAAAGTTTAGCTACATACCAGCGTTTCCCCATACACCACGTATACGTTAGATGGCAGACAAGTAGACATTGAAAAAATTTGGGGTTACCAATATGGCGATTGTCATTTTACGTTCTTTCTTAAACCAGAAGTTTTATCGGAGATGGAAGCGGCAATTAATACCGCTGAACAACTGTAATACTCAGTTTTTTACAATATCCTGCCGTGCCTGTTCAACATCACCAACAAAATCCTTGTAAGGATGATACCAAAACATTTTCTTTAATTCAAAATCCCAGGTACAGGCGGGAATCTCCGAGTCCTGAAGTTCTTGTAGATGGACATCATTCCGAAGCTGTATGACCACTTCACTTCCCCTTCTTTCTGCACGGTGAAAATGGGCATAGTCTCTCCAGTTTTCCCTCCCGAATGTATTCCAGCGAGCTACGGTTCTATAATTGTATCCCGGATTGAAGTAGACAACCTGATCCGCTGTTGAATCATATTTCCCATCAGCATCTACAGATGAATAGTAGTCACCAACATACGGACCATATACCCCTTTAGTTTCTATAATGAACACAATTGCTTTGGGATGAATCCCATCTCTTATAACAGGAGTCAGGTCAGTGTCTTCGGGCATATGGCTACAAATAACCATATCAACTGGTGCGTCTTGATGGTTTGCAGCCAGTTGCTGAAGCTGTGTATTTTCTGTTTCCAATCCTTTTCCAAACTCGACATACCCGTCAGGATGATCCAGGTAGTACAAATAACGCCACCAGTCTTCTTCCCTAGGTCCATTTATATTATTCACTATGGAAAGTAACTGGTTCAATTCCTCAGAAGTCCTTGGAGGGCCATATTCTGCAACGAGATCATAGATATCTCTTTTCAACAGCTTAATATCACCACGCGTATAAGGAAGTTGGCCATAGAAATGGTCATCATAATTGGTGCCTACTACTTTTGCATCACTTGAATATGCCAGTAATTTTGCAAGAAAGCCATTTCTGCATCCAACATCCAAAATCAATGGCGGTATCTCTCCGCTAATAGTATGGGCTAAATCAAGGAGCAGTTTACGTTCGGGTCGCATTGAGGCCCACACTGTTTTTCCATGATCTATACCTGTATAAATGATCAGGTTTTTAAAGCTGCCTGTAAATTGATCACTATTTCCCCAACCGCCTACATTTGTCAAATTGTACTGTTTCATAATTTCTTCTCTTTCCTCATCTGTAGGAAATTGATCAGGGGGAGCTCCATTGGGTATATCACTTACAATTCCCGTCCCTGGAAGAACTCGATAGTCTCCATAGACCTCTCTAATACTCATATTTTCAAAATAACGGGGAGGAACAGGATACTCTTTAGATTCTTTGTCAGGCTGAAGATGTTGAGGATCTGTTTCTAGTGTTCCAGACATAGTAATTTATTATAACAAATTAATGGACTTTTTTCGTATAATAACGTGGTAGAGACCTTGATGAAATGCTTTTTAGAAGATGATTATTCTCTTCTTGTTGAGGGTAAGCAAGCATTAGTTTGTATATCCAAGCAAGAAATGGTTCGAAATAAAGTGCATTTGACTCACCAAACATAATACGGTGAAAATCACGTTCGTCGCAATCGTCAGTAGCTTTTTCCAATTGATCGTTTGCAATTCATACTCTCCATATAATGACCGAGTCTATTAGACCTCCACAAGCCATCCCTAATCCCTCTGCGAATGCGAAAGGATGCCTGCCTAAATTTATAAGCGGAATTATAGGATTAAATAATGGTCAGGAACAAGGACGAGAAGCTGCGCTTATTCGAAAAGAGCATGATGCAGCAACTCTTGAAAGTAATTTCCATAACCGAGTACTTATCGCTGAATATGCCGCCGCTCTGATATTAATAGGCGCTGATGCAGGAATTCATCTACCAATGGATACCGATTTTACCGATCAAGTACAACATGAACTTTTTGCAGACGCATTGTATGGAAAAATAGAAGAACAAGAGTACCCTGATTTCGAAAAACATATACGAGAAATTCGTGAAGGATTATACGTAGCAACTCCTGATGAGGTTTCTACCTGGAATTCTTCTTTAGTAAGTGGTAGTTTTCATATAAAGTAAGCTTTCGGCAAAAAAGTGTTCGAAACAACGTACATAGCAAAAACAGAAACTATCGAGGAAAGCGTTCCCCTCTGCAGGTTTACAGGGGGAACCCTTTTGTAAACTTGCTTTATCGTTGCGTTTCCTGTATACTACAAACTGAATTGAGAATTCGAGCTGTAATGACAAGTCTTCACACACTTTGTTTTTGATAGCTCATATGAATGGCTATCAACGACGAAGTCCACTTCAGACGTTCCAATTCCGATATATGTATAGTAACAACAGATTCAGACGCCCGTATCGTGGCCACGGCATTCTTCCCCGGCAGTTCAGACCGGGGCGGGGTGGCAGTTATATTGATCCGCAGCGTTTTATCAATAAATTGGTAGATATTCAGCAGGCTCAACAGTATAAGCCTACTCATTCTTTTGCCGATTTTCATATATCAGATATTCTGGCCAAAAATATCGCTCGAAAAGGATACGCGAGCCCTACCCCCATTCAGGATCAGGCCATTCCGCACCTGATGGAAGGGCGGGACGTTATCGGTATTGCCAATACCGGAACAGGAAAAACTGCTGCATTTTTAATTCCGCTCATTGAGAAAATTCTGAAAGACCGCTATCAAAAAGTCTTAGTCGTCGCGCCCACCAGAGAACTTGCGCTGCAGATTCAGGACGAATTCAAAGCATTTTCACAGGGCATGAACATACATTCGGTTCTGGTCATTGGCGGCAGCAACATGTTTCGCCAAAAATCGCATTTACGCAGTTCATTTAATATTGTTATCGCGACCGTAGGCAGGCTCGCCGATCATATTGAAAAAAGAACTATCGATCTGTCTCAATTCCAAAGCATCGTTCTCGATGAAGTAGACCGTATGGTTGATATAGGATTTATCAAAGATATCCGGTACATTATTTCTCTTTTGCCGACAAAGCGGCAGTCACTCTTTTTTTCTGCAACGGTCGGAACCCGTGAACAAGGGATTCTCCGGGCGTTTGTCAAAGATCCGGTACAAATCTCTGTTGTTACCCGGCCGACTGCCGAGACTGTTGAGCAGGATATCGTCCGTGTTTCTGACCGTTCCCGAAAAGTTGATGTATTACACGACCTTTTGATAAAAGAGGGCTTTGACAAAGTTCTCATTTTCGGACGGACCAAATGGGGCGTAGAGCGGCTGACCAATAATCTCATTGAACGCGGATTTAAAGCAGGATCTATTCATGGCGGTAAAACACAGGGAAACAGGCAACGAACACTCGAATTATTCAAACGGAATGAACTGAAAATCCTCCTGGCGACGGATGTTGCCTCGCGCGGTATAGATATTGAGGATATTTCTCATGTCATAAACTTCGATCAGCCGGAGACCTACGACGATTATATTCATCGGATCGGGCGTACCGGACGGGCAAACAAACGCGGCATGGCATTGACGTTTGTGGAGTAAATCAGGATTTGCCTATAGGCTGATGTTCTTTATCAAATTAATTCTCGGTTTGTCCCCTTCCGCATAGTCAATGCCGACAAAATCGATCCGGAGCGCTTCAGGAAGTTCGGGATGCTGTTGTTTGAAAAGTAACGCCGAATGCTCGAGGGATTTTAATTTGTGTGGAGTGATAGCCTCTTCAGGAGCGCCGTATTCGCGGCTATGCCTCGTTTTCACCTCAACGAATACCAGCGTATCGCCGTCTATGGCGACCAAATCGATTTCAGCCCATCGGGTCTGCCAGTTTATATCGAGAATACGGTAGCCGTTCTTTTGAAGGTATTTTTTAGCGAGGAGCTCTCCCTCATGCCCGCGCTGCTTTCGCAGAGGAATGTTTTGATCGCTTTGCATCTTTTTTTGCCGCGCTTTTCTTACGCTTCGGCGATAGCGGTTTCGCATCCGCAGATTTCGCGGACTTTTTCGTGTTCACATCGTCCACCCGTTTTACATCCATATTACTGCGCCCCCGGAGATAATGCAATTTTGCACGCCGTACTTTTCCGCGGCTTTTGACAACCACATGGTCGAGCCATGGAGAAATAAGCGGAAATATGCGCTCCACGCCGACGGCGCCCGTTGCGATGCGGCGGACGGTAAACGACGTATTTTCCTCGCTTCCCTTGATTCCGGTGACGATACCTTCATAGGGCTGTAGCCGCTCATGCACCTCTTCGGTTTGGGACCGCTTCGTCTTGCCGGCAACTTTTTCGCGTTCTATGATGCGGTAAAAAATGCGCACCGTATCTCCCACATGAAAGGTGACGTCTTTATGTTTCGTCTGGAGAGACATAGATTTATATGATTATTCCCGACAATTAAGTGAACAACACCGTATTCTATCATAAAACGGTTACAACGTGAAGGGCAACTCGCATATTTCCTCAAATAGTGTTTTTGACATACATGGTATACTAGTCCCGTATTGCGGTCAAAAGAATCGAAGAGTAAAGGAGTCGGTTTTTATGATCGCAATGACGAAAAATTCCACCACTATATTCAGTCGGAAAGTCAATAACGCAGAAGAGGGCTTTTTTGTTCAAAATCATTCCCCCCGCTATCAATTTCGAAGAGCACGCCCCATTAACCAGGATGATAATTTACCTCGCCCGTCTTCTCAAAATTATATAAACAATGGCTCATTATTCCCGGTACCCCTCATGCCTGACGCGTGGAATGAACGGCTCATTTCCTACCGGAACATCCGCAGGCTCGCAGAGAAATCCCGGCAAATTATCATCCAAGTTTCGGCAGTATTTCCGTTTGACGCATTTCCTGACACGATCATTGTCGATATCAATAAAGTTGAGATCATCCACCGGTCGTTTTTCCTGACCGAGTCGGTTTCACGCCTTCTGTATGCAGACATACGCATGGTAACCGTCTCATCCGGACCGCTATTTTCAACATTGATAATTGAGACGTCGCTCTATCCTAAAAATATTGACCCTATCGGATATTTGCGGCGCGCTGACGCGATCAGAACCTGCAGGATTATCATGGGGCTGGTCATGTGTGAGCGCGAAAAAATAGACGTTTCCCGCATTTCGGCAAAGCACCTGGAGCATTATCTTGACGAAATCGGCCGCGCGAGGGAGTAAGTTTGGTCAAATTGAAATAGCCGGTTGACTTGAGTATGATATGCAGCTATTATGAGCTTTATGAAATACGGCACGATAGAAGGTCTTTCAAAAAAAGATCCGTTCAAACAGGGCTTCGCTCAAATTTTTAATCATACTAAAGATAATCTTCTCAAAAACCGAATACGTATTCTTCCTGAAAGTATCGGTGAACCCGCAGCACTTCTTGATTTCATCGATTATGATTTTTGTCTTGCATTTAAAACGGATGGAACCGGGACAAAAGTATTAATAGCGGATCAGATGACAGAAGCAATCCGGAGGAGGAAGAAGTACCAGCCGCGTGAGATAGAACGACTCTATGAGTGTATAGGCATCGACTTGGTTGCGACAAATGTAAACGATGTGATTTGCTTGGGAGCAACTCCTTTGGTACTTTCAGATGAAATTGCATCGGGCCACTATACCAAATTTACTGACAGAGAGTTTGTAAATGGGCTCTATAGCGGTATTAAAAAGGGTTGTGATGAAGCCAATATTACGGTGCCGTGCGGTGAATCTCCGACACAAGTAGATATTGTTAAAAAAAACACCGTTAACATAACAGGCTCTTGTATTGGAATTGTTAAACCTAAACAAAAGGTTATACTGGGAAAAGATATCCGTTCGGGCGATGCTATTTTTGGATTGCATTCAAGTGGTATTCACGTCAATGGATTGTCCCTTGCCCGAAAATTGATTGAAATATTGCCGAAGGGATATTTCACAAAATTTGGCAGCAAAACACTCGGCGAAGAACTGTTAACGCCAACCCGCATTTACGTAAAACCTATTCTTGAAATGCTCGATAAACAGGTGCCAATTCATTATATGAGTAATATTTCAGGAAGTGCATTTCGAAAAGTAAGCCGCGCTAAAAAACCATTTACCTACGTGATCGAACAATTGCCGCAGATACCTGAAATACTGGATTATCTTCAAAAGTTGGGGAACCTTTCTGATAAAGATATGTATGAAACATGGAATATGGGATTGGGCTTTATGGTTATTGCGCCAGAACGGGAAGAAGAAAAGATGAAAAAAATAGCTAAAAAATACAAAACAAATCTTCTTAAACTGGGATATGTTGAAACAGGGAAGAAAAGCGTAGTTATCAAACCAAAAGGAATTATATATGAGTAGTTTTCGCTAAGTATCGAGAAACGTTTTTCTGTATTCTCTCTTCAATCGGATAATCAAATTTCTTAAATTTCTTTCCCGTGATTTTTTCATACACCGCAATATAGCGTTTTGACAGATCGATTAATAAGTCGCGGGGCATGGCAGGAGGTTTTCCTTCACCACGATAATGTAGGGTATTGAAATAGCGAAGGCGAAGAAACTCTTTATCAAAGTTTTCCGGTTCCATCCCTTTTTTAAATCGTGAAGCATATGTTTTTTTAATCCAAAACCGGGAAGAATCAGGTGTATGAATTTCATCAATCAACATCAACGTTTCCTTATACAGTCCGAACTCATATTTTGTGTCAACAAGGATGAGTCCTTTTTTCTCACTCCATCTGCTTCCAAAATCAAACAAAGAAAGAGCAATCCGCTCCATTTGCCGATACAATTTTTCAGGGACAATATGTCTTTTAATAATTTCGTCGCGCGTCAATCGTTCATCATGTATATCACTTCCCGCTTCCGGATGAGTCGTGGGTGTAATAACGGGATGGGGTAATTTCTGATTCTTCATCAGTCCATCGGGGAACGTGATACCGTAAATGACTCGTTCTCCCCGCTCATAGGAATGATAAATCGACGTTTTGGTAACACCGGTTAAGTATCCGCGAACGATCATTTCTACCGGAATCGGCGTACAGTTTTTGGCTATCAGAACGTTCGGATCGGGCATTGCAATGAAATGATTTGGCACTATATGTTTTGTTTTGCGGAACCAAAAAGCGGATAATTCGTTCAGTACCGTTCCTTTAAACGGAATGTGGCCTAAGATAACGTCAAACGCAGATTGCCGGTCAGTAGTAATGAGAATTCGCCGGTCGTTCTTAAGGTAGAAGTCACGAACCTTCCCCGAATGTTTTTTCCCGAGCCCGGGAATATCTACCTTTTTTAGTACATGGGGAACTGAATTGATAATAGTCTTTGTTTGAATCATTGTTCAATTGTTCAATTGTTTAATTGCTTCATTGATTGAGACTTTTTCTCGGTCATTTTCTTCAGGTCATTTTTATAAACCTCCAGTTTTTTTGCAA
>DATEBW010000092.1:0-7637 GCA_035287165.1 Patescibacteria group bacterium
ACCTCTCCGATGTGAACGGAGCGCTCTAGCCTACTGAGCTAAGCGGCCATTTCATCCTTTAATTCATTAATAACTTCTTTATCTTCTTACCAAATCCCGTTTTATAAAATTTTTCCCTTTTACCTGCATCCTGTTTGTAAATATAACTTTAGTAATATGTCAACTTAAACGGGCCGTTTTGTCTGCTCAAATTATTTGTTCCGCCGTTATGCTCTAATATTCTGTCGGCAGGGCTTTTTTAAGTTACGCCAACGTATGTTTTCTTATTACGTAAACTTCTGGCAAAATAAACATGATACATGGATAAACGATCTAGCCTCAGCCAGAGGCTGATCGGCCTATGGTCGAAACTGAGCTAAGCGGCCAGCCTCAAATCCCACTTCTCCTCTTGCAAAGATGATACCATATCGGATACACTTACTCCATGATACGACGTGCGATAGCATTCTTTTTCGATATACTGCAAACCATAGTCCTCGCCGCGGCAATATTCGTCATTATTTACCTCTTTGTCGCACAGCCGCACCGGGTGCAGGGATCCTCCATGGAGCCTAATTTTCTTAACAGCGATTATATCCTCACCGAGAAAGTATCATATAAACTTTCGGAGCCGAGACGCGGTGACGTTATCGTTTTTGAGGCGCCGAACCGCGCGAACGCCGATTATATCAAACGGATTATCGCCTTGCCGAATGAAGTGATGCACGTAGCCGACGGCATCGTCTATGTAAACGACGAACCGCTTCCGGAAACGTATGAACCGGAAAGCCAGCGCACCAGTCCCGGAAGCTTTTTGAAAGAGGGGGCTGACTATACGGTTCCGGCGGATACCTACATCGTATTGGGAGACAACCGGCCACACTCGTCGGATTCACGCGAATTCGGCCCCATTGAAAGAGATTCTATCGTGGGCCGCGCGATTTTCCGCTACTGGCCTCCTGAACGGATGGGGCAGTTCAAGAGTCCTGATTATTGACCGGTTCCGCATCCCGTTCCGCGATAAGCATGTCGCGGACCAGCACCTCCATAGTACGCACGCTGATCTGATGTACCAGAACTTGTTTGTACAGCCCGAGGATAAGCTGTTCATCCCTCACGGAAATCATGGCGCGCGCATGCCCTTCTGAAATGGCTCCGGTGGTGAGTGCGTCCTGAATCAGTGGCGGCAGTTTAAGCAGACGGAGAGTGTTCGAAACATAGGAGAGGCTTTTATTGAGCCGTCGAGCGAGTTCTGAAGCAGAAATACCTTCTTGCACCAATAGTTCTTTAAAATAGCGCGCCCGTTCAAGCGGCGACAGCGACTGATACGAACTTGCGTCCCTTCCGTTCATAAAACCTCACCATTCCTTCGCGTGTCGCGTAAATAGTGCAATCGCTCCCGAGGTCTACTCCCGGTCCCGGATGATAATGGGTTCCCCGCTGGCGGATAAGAATAGTTCCGTTGGTGACCCGTTCGCCGCCGGAGCGCTTGACACCGAGATATTTCGGGCGCGGCTGGCGTGACCCTTTAGTAGTCTTTCCTGTTTTTGTTTTTGCCATGCTGGATGCTACTAATTACTAATATGTACGAATATACGAATCCCTATTATTGCAGATTTTAAAAAACATAAATCATCCCGCGGAGCGGGATCTGGCTTCGCCAGATAAATCATAAATCTTTTTGTTCATTGCTCATTGCTTTCTTGTCTTTTGCCACTGCAATTTCTTCTATTTTAATGGTGGTAAGCTGCTGGCGGTGTCCTTTTGTTTTGCGGTGGCGTGATTTCGCATGGTATGTGGATACGCGTATTTTATCGCCCTTTGTGTGAGCCGTCACCGTCCCTTTTACCGATACGCCCGATACTTTCGGAGCTCCGACGTTTACCGCTTCGCCGTTGCCGTATAACAAGACGTCATCGAACTTTACGGCACCGCCCTCCTGCTCTTCACGTCGGTCGACGCGAATAGTATCTCCTTCATGGACCAAATATTGGCTGCCGCCTGAAATAATAACCGCGTATTTCATATATACTCCTTTTCCTTTAGTTTCCGAATAAACACGGTATACCCGAAGCCCGCCAGCTGGCGGGCTGAGTGGTATTTCAGCCTTCATTATACCAGAAATTTACCGTATCGCAATCATCTGGTCCGGCTGCCGCCGGAAAGAGTCGATAACCGCCAAGCTGACCCACAGAGAGATCATCGAGCTGCCGCCGTACGACACGAACGGGAGCGTGATTCCGGTAATCGGCATAATCCCCAGATTCATCCCTATATTGATAACGCTCTGAGCCAAAAGCTGGGCAAATAATCCTAATACCATGAGCCTTTGGAGTATATAGTCGGTACGTCCTTTGCGGAGAAGCTGCACCAGAAGCCAGAAGTATAACAGCAGTACTACAATGCCGCCGATAAAACCTAACTGCTCGACAATGGTAGCGAATATAAAATCGGTATGAAACTCGGGTAGAAATTGGAGCTTACTCTGTGTGCCTTCGCCGAGGCCTTTCCCGAATAAACCTCCCGAACCGACCGCAATGAGCGCCTGTCGCGCATTATATCCGGCGCCCTGCACGTCAAACGAAGGATTTATAAAGCTCGTAATACGTATTTTCTGATAATCGGCGAGAAAACGCCATAGGTACGGTACCAGTGTCGTCATGACTATTGCGGGAATTATCAAATAGCGCAAGCCGAATCCGGCGCCGAATAACAGCATGCTGCCGATCAATGTCAGCACGATGGCATTCCCGAGATCCGGCTGTCTAAATACGAGCAATGCCGGCACAGCAAGCAGAAGCGCCAATATAACTGCCTGGCGGAATCCCCGCCCCGGACGGGTGGCAAGAAAACCAGCAAGACTGATAATAATCAGGGGTTTGGTGATTTCGACCGGCTGAAAGGAAAACGCCCCCACACCGATCCATCTCTGGCTACCGCGTATTTCGGGGCCCAGAAACGTCAGAAGGAGCAATACCAATTGCAAAACATAGCACGCAGGCCAGAATACTTCGTAGAAACGGGGGTCTATGCGTTTTACCGCGAGATACAGCAGGATGCCGATCCCCAGGGCGACCGCCTGCGTCACCAGCAAATCGGGCACCACTATACGAAGAATGAGCAAACTGTAAAGACTAAGGGCAACGGCGGAAAGTTTCATGGGGTTTCGATGCGTTTTATGCTCAATTCAGTACCCTTTTTCAATTCCCGTGTCAGAGTTTTTTTCTTAATCTGCGACTCAAATGATGCCGGCCATGCGGGCGCGTATACGACGATCGGCTCGTCGAGTTTCATGCCTTCTTTTTTCCTCAAACCTTGGATTTTACGAATGAGCATGCGCGCATCTCCTTCATCTTTCAGTTCAGCTGTAATGGTCGTGTTCAGTTCAACAGAAATAGGCAGCTTTTCATCCTTCGATTTTTTCCAATTAATTTTTTTAACGTTCAACTCCTCTTTTATAATTTGTTCGTACTGTTCCGCTTCAGATTGACTTAATTCCGTCGGCATTGGCCAAAAGCTCGTAACCGTCAGATCAGAGAGTGGTTGACGGATGGATAGTTGTGCCTCTTTTCGTTTCGCATTTCCTGACGATGAAATCTCTCGAATGGTACGCATCGCGCCGAGTAACTTCTTATCAGCATCATCGGCCGTTTCATAAATCGGGTAGTCGGTCAAATGGACAGATTCCCCGCCCGTTATATTCTGATATATTTCTTCGGTCATAAACGGCGCAATCGGCGCCGCGATGCGCGAAAGCAGGGTCAATACGAAATGCAGCGTCGAAAGCGCATTGGTATCTCCCGAGGCAAAGCGATCCCGCGACCTTCTGATATACCAGGTCGAAATATCATCAACGAGCAGGTGAATTTCGGAAACGGCATGTGGCGTATCATATGCATCCAGAAACGCGGTTACGTTCCTTCCCGTTTCATCGAGACGAATAAGAATCCATCGATCAAGCAGGTGTTGAGAGGGATTCGATTTTATTGGCTTCCAGTTGAATTGATTTGCATATAAAACAAAATATTTGTATGAATTCCAAAGAATTAATAACATATCTTTGACCTGATTCCGGTACTCTTCCTCGGAAATGAGTATATCCCCTCCCATCATCACCGGGCTGCCGAGTAAATAGAGACGCAGCGCATCCCCGCCGTATTTTTCGAGCATGAGTTTAGGGTCCGGATAGTTTTTTAAATTCTTACTCATTTTCCGGCCGTCATCCCCTAAGATCACACCCGAAACAAGAACATTTTTAAAAGCGGGCGAATCGAATAAAGACGCGCCGATGACATGAAGCACATAAAACCACGCACGGATCTGTCCCGTATATTCTGAAATAAAGTCCGGCGGGAAGAAATCTTCAAGTTTCTCTTTTCCGGAATTTGTCGATGGATTAAAAGGAAAATGTCGTTCGGCAAATGACGCAGATCCCGCTTCAATCCAGCTGTCAAGAACTTCCGGAACCCGCGGCGCATTCCTGCCACATTTTTTGCAGGTCACGGTAATGTCGTCAATTTCCGGCTTATGAAGGTCTGTTATTTTTTTTCCCGAACGTTCTTCGAGTTCTTTAATAGAACCCGGTACGAACCGCTCCCCGCACTCACATTCCCACACAGGAACCGGAGACCCCCAATAGCGGCTGCGGCTGATGCACCAGTCAGGAGCCGCCTCCATGCTTTTTAGAAACCTGCCGTATTTGAAATGGTCAGGAACCCAATTGACGGACTCGTTTGTTTCTTTCATGCGCGGCTTTAACTTCTGCACATCGACATACCACGCGTCCTGCGGCGCATAATAGAGGCGCGTGTGGCAGCGCCAGCACGTGGGAACTTTATGAGAATACGTATCACTCCGGAAAATCAAACCCCGTTTTTGCAAGTCCTCATCAATTTTTTCGTTCGCGTCGAGATAGTGCATGCCGCCGAATTTCGGTACATATTCTTTCATGACGCCTTCCTCATCCACATGGAGTTCTGCGTGGATGTTTTCCTTCTGCATAAGCTTCATGTCGTCTTCTCCGTACGGCGCGATGGTAACCATGCCGGTCCCTTCATCGGCGGTAACGAAATCCCCGCCTTTGACGACAAACGCTTCTTTCCCTTCATCAATCGTGAAAAAATCGAAGAGGGGCTCGTATTTTTTATCTATCAGATCTTTTCCTTTCATCGTTTCAACAATTTTATAGTCAGTTGATTTCAAGATAGCTAGAGTAGATTTTGCCAAAAAGAAATTTTCATTGTTCACTTTCACTTTCACATACGTCAGTTTCGGATTGACGGCAAGAGCTGTGGTAACGAGTTTATTCCACGGTGTCGTCGACCACGCCAGAAAATAAGTATTGTCTTCACCGGCTGCTTTAAATTTATAAATAGTTGAAGCTTCGGTAATCTCGCGGTAGTTATCGGCGTCCATCGCCACTTCGAAGTTCGAAATCGGCGTCACACAGTGAGGACAAAAGAGGGATACGCGCATACCTTTATACACAAATCCTTTCGTATACATTTCGTGAAAAACCCACATGACCGATTCCATATAGTTCAGATCCCACGTCTTGTAGGCATTTTTAAAATCAACCCAGCGGCCGATGTGATCGACGTACCACTCCCAGTCACCGGATACGTCGTTGACGTATTTTTTGCAGAGTTCGATGAATTTCTTGACACCAACTTTCTCCTCGATATCTCTCTTTCGTTTTAAGTGCAGCTTGTTTTCGACTTTATTCTCTATCGGCAAGCCGTGGCCGTCCCAGCCCCATACCCGCCGGACGTAATACCCTTTCATGGTCCAGTATCTGCCGAATACGTCTTTGGGAATACTTGAAAGCAATGATCCGTAATGCGGCAGCCCCGTCACAAACGGCGGGCCATCGAGAAATGTCCATCGCGGGCTTTTCTCGCGCAGCTTGAGTGACTTTTCAAACGTCTTGTTTTTTTTCCAGTAATCGAGAACTCGTTTTTCAATATCGGGAAAATAGGGAATCGAATCTACGGGTTGAAATGTCTGCTGTGCCATGAGGCTATTATAGCTCATGTGAGAACAGGATGGCAAACATCCTCACATGAGACTTTACTGTAGAAACTTATTCTGGGTAATAATGTGTATCATTTAGAAAATTACCATCTATTTCAGAAATTGGTACTACATGATCTTCAATAGCTGAGTATAAGAAATTGCCGGATTTAAAAAAGAGGCTTTCAGAACCGGGAATAAAATAAGGGTATTCTATATTTCCAGGATACTCAACAATTGTCGTTTTTTCTCCAGAATGAAAGTCAACTTTTTCAAGTCTGAGAAAACGAGGCGTGTGTTTTATGGTACTTCCACCTCCTTCGAAATTCACAATTTCATCTGTAGGATCAATATATGAAATAATATAGACATATTTATCAGCAATCCATGCAAAATGAGAGTTATACGGAAAAAAATGAAAATCATATCTAAAACCTTCGTACACATTACTATCATAAATATCAGTGTTTCCTAAATTATCTAGTAAGGTGTATGTTCTTTTGTCTTCAATTGAATACATTTCGAGAACTAAAAAGCCGTTTTCAAGTACTCGAGGATATATAATAGAGGAGAAATCTTGAGAGAATTGAGCTCTAAACTGTCCTTCTTCACTTATCGCGGTGAGTGTTGGAACTTCTGGCATTAATTTTATAGGTGAACCTCCATTAATTGGAATTTGAAAAGCATAGACATGTTTTGATTTAAGATTTAGGCGATTGTTATCTGTCTCGTTAAAAATCAAAGGCGAAAAAACAGTATATATTGACATGCTATCTGGAGACCAAGCTAAAGCCGGGATAGGTTGTGGTCCTCCCCGGTCTCCTCCCACATAGGGCAACGTGTAAACATCTCTCGTAACAGAGGTAAATCTGTCCGCAATCTTTATCATATCTCCGTTGATAAACATGAGTTTCGTACCGTCCGGAGACCAGCGTGGTCTGTGAAGAGATAAAATTTCGGCGCCGGCCTCTATAAATTTATTGGCCTTTTTTGTTGTAGGATCAAATATCCACACTTCCCCCTTGCCAAAATAGTCCCAGCCAAAGTATTGATCAAGTACAGCAGTTTCGTACCAGAGCAAATTAGTTGACGGTATCCATCCCCATTCATCAACACTGTCGGCAATCAGGATGGAATTCGTCCCTTTCTCGTCTGCCAGCAATAATTGCATTTTATTAACATCCACTTCCTTTGTTGTACCATCGTACTCTTTTACTGTTTCTTTCTGAGTTTTTCTGAGCGTATAAGCAATCAGGTTACTGATAGGTGAACGCGAACCACGTACAATCGTATCTAAATCGATAAGCTTGATTGGATTTTTGCCGCTAAAATCCATTCTCCATAGATCGCCTTCTTTAACGAAAAGTACGTGGCCCTTAATATCAAGGTCGGTAGTCTGCACCTTTTCTTCAACTACTGTCGGCTGTACTTCTTCCGCGGGTGGTTTTTGTTTTTCTTCTGCAGGATTAGTGGATTTCCGGATAATGGCGTATTGCTTATTGAATAAAGAGATGAAAACAGCAACGGTTATAAATACTACAGCTAAAATGCTAACGATTCTTGTATAAGAATAGGACATTTGTGTTTTTTCCTTCATATAAGTGGGGTGACAGAAATATAGAGCAATTATAAATCTTTGAAAAGTA
>DATEBW010000093.1:0-16890 GCA_035287165.1 Patescibacteria group bacterium
TGCGCGGTGGAAAATTCCCATACTTTATTTACAGTGGATCACGCTGCCGGTGGTTTCGTTCTTCTTGTCAGCGCTGCCCGGTCTTGACGCGCATACGCGTCTTATGCTCGGAAAACGACTGGAGTATCGTGTCACGGAGAAGGTTTGATTACAAATTCTCAATGCAGAATGAGAAGTTAGAAATTTGACATTAGAACGTAGAAGTGGAAAATCGATAATGAATGTCTTGAAATTGGAATGATTGATTCCTCTTTCGGCTCATCGAGCTTCAAACTTCTTTATCGACTTTCTAACTTCCAACTTCGAATTTCTAAACCGGGATTAATGTAGGATTTTGAGAAAGGCTGCTATGGTTAATTGGCTGGTAACTCATACACCACTGTTTTATCTGACCCAATCTCTCTGGCGGGATGAGGCATTTTCGGTGCTTATCGCAGAGTACGGCATTACTGATATTGTCCGCCTGACCGCTGCTGACTATTCGCCGCCGCTCTACTATTTCTTACTCCATTACTGGATGATGATAGCCGGAAATGGAGAAATTGCGGTGAGGGTACTGTCCTTTCTGTTTTTTATTGCATTGCTCGTTATTATCTATGTATTTGCACGCGATGTACTGAAGTTACGGCGGAATGACCGGATAGCAGTAACTGTTCTGATGGCAGTAAATCCAATGCTTCTCTATTACGCTTTTGAAGCTCGGGCGTATATGCTCGCCGTGCTGCTCGTATCTACAGCGATGTATGCGTTTATGCAAAAGCGGTGGTGGCTCTTTCGGATTACTTCATTGCTTGCTCTGTATACGCATCCCTATACCGTTTTTGTCCTGTTCGCGCCGGTGATTTACAGCGTGTTGCAGAAAGATTTCAAGTTGTTAAAACAAGTCGTGCGTTCCTCACTGATTATCATGGCAGGTTATCTGCCATGGCTGTTTGTCATAGTAAAACAAATATTGGAGAGCGGAAGCATGTGGTTTTATCCGGTAGACCGTAACCTGGCAGAGGCAGTTGCAGGAAATCTATACCTTGGGTTTGAAGGTAATCCTCCCTGGTTTTGGCTATTGAGCAAGTACATTACGTTGGTGATTTTCGCGTTGATAACACTGGGATTACTGAACAGTTCATCGAGAAATAAAAAATGGTTTCTCTTTGTTTGGTTTTTATTCCCGATCGCCCTAACGGTCGGTATTTCGTTTATCAA
This sequence comes from Patescibacteria group bacterium, assembly GCA_035287165.1. Taxonomy (GTDB): domain Bacteria; phylum Patescibacteriota; class Microgenomatia; family 2-01-FULL-40-14; genus DATEBW01. The sequence continues at coordinate 1,201 of DATEBW010000093.1, forward strand.
GCCGATCTTTGTCGCGCGGTACGTTCTGTACTCTACGGTCGCGCTGGTTTTATTGGTCGGCTTAGGTATTATGGCTATTAAAAATTCAACTGTAAAATGGGGTGTATTTTGTATGGTGCTCACGGCGACCGTTTGGTTCAATAGTTGGTACGCACCGTATCATGCAAAGGTTGATTTTAGGCGAACACTTTCCGGGATCGAAACGCAGTTTCAAAAAGGCGATATAATACAAGCAGCGTCAGCCCTTGCTTATTTTGAAACGGTGTATTATGCACCGGATCGCGGTGCCGTATATTTGCAACGCTCCGACCAATCACCATTGCCGCGGTACGTCGGCAGCGTCTTGATCCCCCGCGAACGGTGGCTGGCGGAACCTTCTGCCGGGGTCAACATGTTCACGGTATTTGAGGATGGTTCGTATACGAAGCAATAATGAAACATACTTCACCAGACGACTCCCGATTTAGATCGTTTATGAGCGACAGCACTGTACGTTATGCCCTGATGGGTGTATTTATCATTTTGGCCGTTGAGGGGGGAACGTATAGCTTTGTTCGGGAATCATTGCCTCCTCAAGTTCCGCTTTTTTATTCACTGCCTTGGGGTGCAGAACGACTGGCTCCGCCGGAATTTTTGCTCGTCCTGCCGGCGAGTACGATGGCTATCACCGTGGTAAACGGCATTCTCGCTCTATGGTGGTATTTTTCCGAGAAGCTCGTCAGCAGGCTGCTTGTTCTGGCCAGTTTCATCGTAGGACTTTTGGGGCTGTATACGTTTATAAGAATCGTTCTGTTGATGTCGTGAATATAATCTTTCTTTGTTGATTTACCCGATATACCACTCTGCCCGCCAGCTGGCGGACTCTGTTGGGTATACCATTTGCATTTTGAAAGAAGAGGAGTATACATGATCAGTTTTTTTATCGCGTTTCTCTGCTGTTTTATTTTGACACCGTTAGTAATTAGGTTTGCCCGTTATTTCGGTCTGGTTGATGATCCGAAAAAACGTCCCCATCCGGCAACGACTCACGCCGGAGTTGTGCCGCGCGCCGGAGGGATCGGCATATACCTGTCGTTATTGATCACTGCTGTCTTTTTTGTGGAATTTACCCCGATGATGATAGCTCTTTTTATTGCAGCGGGCATCGCGGTCGCAGTGGGTATTTGGGACGATTACCGTGATATGTCCCCTTACCTGCGTTTCGGAACCAACATTCTCGTCGCCGTTGTCATCTTATTTGCCGGCGTGCGCATACCGTTCATTACGAATCCGCTCGGCGGAATACTTCATTTCGATACGTGGTGTTCATTCGGTGTCGGAGGATTAGTTGTTCCGTTTTGTCTCGTTTCGGCAGGGGTAACGGTTGTATGGATCGTCTGGATGATGAATGCGGTCGGGTGGTCTGCCGGTGTTGACGGGCAACTTCCGGGCTTTGTTATGATTGCGGGCATCATCATTGCGCTTCTTGCACAACGATTTGTCGAAGCGGATCCTTCACAAAGCACGGTCATAACGCTTTCTCTTATTACGGCAGGCGTGTACGCAGGGTTTCTGCCATGGAATCTGTATCCGCAAAAAATCATGCCGGGATATAGCGGCAAAAGCCTTGCGGGTTTCATGCTCGCCGTACTTGCCATTATGTCAAGCACAAAAGTAGGCGCGGCGCTCCTCGTTCTCGGCGTGCCGATGATCGATGCCGGCTATACGGTTATTCGCCGCATTATTATGGGCGTTTCTCCGTTTCGGGCAGATCGGGGACATCTTCACCATCTGCTTCTCGATATGGGGTGGGGACGCCGGCGAATTGCCTTTTTTTATTGGGCGGTGACCGCATTTCTCGGTTTCATCGCCTTGCAGCTTGATAGTCAGGGGAAAGTATTCGCTTTTCTGGTTATGGGGATAGTGGTTGGCGGACTGCTCGTTGCGATCCAGTTATTTAACTTTTTCCGCATACTGACTCGAAATCCATCCTGATTCTCCATCGGCATACTCGATTTTATACCATTCGCCGTCTTCTTCGAGAAAAGGAAATTCTTTTCCGGGATCCACCTTTGCTACTTCCGTTCCGGCAGTAGACGGTTCACTCCTTACACGCAGCCAACCGGTTGGCGTATCAAGAATGGTTACTTTTTTGGTTTCGGTTTCCGTTTTTGCCGCATCTCCTGCTTGATCAGTTCCCGGTTGCCCGCCATCAATGACGGCAAGTTGCGCCGAAACTGCCACTTTGTAACCCGAAACTACGTTGATCGGTATCACTTGTTCGGCAGTGCCGGGTGAAAGGAGTTTTATCTCATGCGCACCGGGAGTAATGTCTTGAAAGGAAAGCGGCGTAGTGCCTTTGCGCTCTCCGTCAAAAAAAAGCTCAACACCGTCTGTACTGGCAAATACCGAGACTTCGGTTTCGTTTCGCTTGATTTTCTCGAGGGAAACGACGTACCAGGTGGAAGCAAGATCCGTATTGCTCAAACTCGCGCTGACAAATGTCTGGACGCCGGCACTGATGGCAGCCTGCCGTTGCCATGAGGCAGTTGTTGTCGCATCTTCCGGCAGAAGCTTCACTTCGTACTCTCCCGGAGAGAAGAGTTCGGTGTAGGGAGTTTCACCTTTTTTCTCACCGTTTATAAATACGGTCGTCTTGGGACTTGATTCAATATGAAGCTCACCTTCACTATTGCTGAATTGCGGGAGAAAGTTTCGGCCAAAGTATAAGCCTGCCCCGATAAGTAGTAATCCGATGACCGCTGCGATGATTTTTTTCATATTAATTTCTTAGGAAGAATTCAGCCTTTATAACCCCTTCGCCCCGACGTAACGTCGGGACTACGAAGGCATACCATTCCGAATTTTAAAAGCAGAGTGGTATATTTTTTATTATTCCTCCGATTTCCTTATTAAGGAATGGAGTATAGCATATCATAATTGTAAAGTACTTTGACCCCTTGACAGCTTGGCAGTCACTATGTTAGACTGCTAATCGTAATGAACGGTTCGCCCTCCTTGTCAGAGTCCGCCGTTCTTCAGAAAGTAACAGCATATGAAAGGAGGTGAGAATACGCATGAAAATTATCCGAAGAGACCCTACATGGTTTTCGCCTTTTGTAACGCGTTGGCCGTCGGTTTTTGACGATGAAGACTGGCATGATACCAGCTCAAATCTTACGATGTATGAAACCGACGACTCGTTAGTCATACAGGCAAATGTCGCCGGGGTGCCGGCTGAAAAAGTAGACGTTGCCATAGAGGGCGGTATCATCACCATAAAGGCAGACTACGAAGAAAACGAAGAAGAAAAAGAAAAAAGAAAAGTAGTCTATCGTGAAGCGCGGAAGGCACAATACCTCTACACGGCAAATGTACCATGCCCCATCTTAGCGGATAAGGCGACGGCAGAAGTAAAAGACGGAGTTTTAACATTAACCATAGCGAAAGCAGAAGAAGCCAAGCCGAAAAGGATTAAAGTGACGGCTGAAAAGAGATAGAGATAAGGAGCGGTCCTAATTTACGAATACATCCGAGTGATCCCAATCAGGCATTCGGAGTATTCGGATGGAATTCGGATTTTTAGGATCGCATACTATTTATGAATTTAACTGATCGACAGATACAACTATTACGGGCGATCATCGAAGAGTATATTGAAACCGCCCAGCCGGTAGGGAGCGAGACGGTGGAGCGGAAACACGGCCTTGCCGTATCGCCGGCAACGATCCGCAACGAAATGGTTGCATTGACCAAAGAAGGATATTTAAAAAAACCGCATGCGAGCGCCGGGCGCATACCCACACCAATGGCGCTGAAATATTATGTCCATCATCTGCTCGAAACGGAAAATTTGCCGGTATCCGAGGAGGTTTCGGTAAAGCAGCAGATATGGGACGTTCGCCATAAGAAACAGCAGTTATTGAGGGAAGCGACGCGCGCTCTTGCCCAAAAGTCAAATATGTTGTCTCTTGTTGTAACCGATCAAGGTGAGCTATACTATGCCGGTGCGGCAAATATTCTCGATTTTCCAGAATTTTACGATATAGACCTGACAAGAAATTTACTCTTGCTGCTTGATAAGATTTCATTCTGGCAAAATATATTCCGCCAGCCCGTCGGGGAAGACCCTTTTTATCTTATCGTCGGTGAAGATTTTGGCGGTGAGGCGATGTTTACCACTTGCGGTATGCTGTATGCAAAATTTCGTGTACAGGACGAAACCGGAATGATCGGCGTCATCGGCCCATGCCGTTTGCGCTATCGCCGTCTGATACCGATGATACGGTATTTTGGTGAATTACTCACCGAGATCGGGCGATAATTCAATAACTCAAAAGGGAAATTACCAATGGATAAAAGCGCAAAAAAAACATCCGGCCACGATGAGCAGCAAGCAGTTGAAAATGAAAATCTGAAGGTTGACGATAAAGCTCAAGCCGCCGAACAGCAAAAAGAGGAAGAGAAAGAGACAATTGATTATAAAGATAAGTATCTGCGCGCGCTCGCCGATTATCAGAATTTAGTAAAACGGGTTGAAAAAGAGCGGCAGGATTTTGTACACTATGCAAATGAGCAATTGATCAGCAAACTGTTGGTCGTGCTTGATGATTTAACCAGAGCGCACGAGACAACTAAAGACCACGGCATTGAGTTGATTTACAAAAACTTCGTCCATTTGCTCAAAGACGAAGGTATTGAGATAATCAGAATTAAACCGGACGACACGTTTGACCCTGCTCATATGGAGTGTATCGATGCAGAAGAAGGCGGCACGAGGCTTGTTGAACTGCGGCCTGGATACCGGTTGAAGGGAAAATTGTTAAGACCGACGAGAGTAAAGGTAATAAAATAAATTCAAAATTCTAAATCCTAAGTTCCAAATAAATCCTAAGCACTAAATTACAAATGTTTAGAATTTGAAATTTAGAATTTATTTGGGATTTCGAATTTAGTATTTAGTATTTGACAAGTTATGGCAAAAATAATCGGCATCGACTTAGGTACAACCAATTCTTGCATGGCGGTGATGGAAGGCGGAAGCCCCAAAGTCATCCCTAACGCCGAAGGAAAAAATACGACTCCTTCGGTCGTTGATCCGATAAAAAACGTCGTCGGCGAAGTTGCCAAACGGCAGATGGTCCTCAATCCAAAGAGCACCATCTTCTCGGCAAAACGGCTGATGGGCAGGCGTTTTAAGGATGAATCGATACAGCGTGATAATAAGTGGCTCCCGTACGAAGTCGCTTCCGGACGCGACGGCATGGCAGTCATTAAAGTGGAAGGCCGTACATTTACGCCGCAAGAAATCGGCGCCAAGGTACTTTCTAAACTAAAGGCGGATGCAGAAAGTTTCCTCGGCGGAAAAATAACGCAGGCAGTCATTACGGTGCCGGCATATTTTGACGATGCCCAGCGACAGGCAACCAAACAGGCCGGCGAGATTGCGGGGCTTGAAGTGCTGCGTATCATAAATGAGCCGACTGCAGCGGCGCTCGCGTACGGTATGGACAAAAAACATGCGCATACGATCGCGGTGTACGATCTCGGCGGCGGAACGTTTGATATTTCGATTCTGGAACTCGGGGAGGGCGTATATGAAGTAAAAGCGACTAACGGCGATACACACCTCGGCGGCGATGATTTTGACCAGAAAATCGTCGACTATATCGCCGATGAATTTAAAAAAGAACACTCGGTAGATCTAAGCAAAGATGCGCAGGCCCTTCAGCGCGTCCGTGACGCCGCGGAAAAGGCAAAAATCGAACTCTCGAGCACTCAAGAGACAGACATAAATCTTCCGTTTATCACGCAAGGATCATCCGGTCCACTGCATCTGACCATGAAGCTGACGCGCGCTAAGCTTGAGCAGCTCGTCGACGACTTAGTGCAAAAAACGCTTAAGCCAGTCGGAGAGGCGTTCAAAGACGCCAAAATCAAAAAATCCGATATCGGTGAAGTTATTCTGGTCGGCGGTATGACGCGTATGCCGAAGATTCAGCAAGTGGTGAAGGAGTTCTTCGGAAAAGAGCCGCATAAAGGTATTAATCCGGACGAAGTCGTCGCCGTCGGAGCAGCGGTACAAGCAGGCGTGCTCGGCGGTGAAGTAAAAGATGTGTTGCTTCTTGATGTGACGCCCCTAACGCTCGGGATTGAAACGCTTGGCGGGGTAACCACGCCGCTTATTGAACGCAACACGACCATCCCTGCGTCAAAATCACAGGTCTTTTCGACGGCTGCGGACAACCAGACGCAGGTGGAAATACATATTCTGCAAGGAGAGCGTCCTATGGCTGCAGATAACAAATCCCTCGGCCGGTTTATCCTCGACGGCATTCCTCCGGCGCCGCGCGGCATACCGCAGGTCGAAGTGTCCTTTGACATTGACGCAAACGGTATTCTAAACGTGAAGGCGAAAGATAAAGCAACAGGAAAAGAGCAATCCATAAGTATTCAAGGTTCTACCGGACTGTCTGAAGACGAAATAGAGCGAATGAAAAAGGAAGCGCAGGAACACGAAGAAGAAGATCGTCAGAAGAAAGAAACAGTCGAGTCGCGCAATATTGCCGATAACATGGTTTTCGAGGCGGAGAAAATGCTTTCGGAACAAAAGGATAAAATCAAAGAAGAAGATAAAAAAGCGCTTGAAGAAAAGGTAAAAACGCTGAAGGATCTGCTGGCTAAAGGAGATACAACAAAGGAGCAACTTGAACAGGCGAACAAAGAATTAATGGAGTCGATGCAGCGCATCGGACAGCAGTTTTACCAGCAGGGCGGCCAACAGGAAACCGGTGAAAAAGAACAAAAGGAAGAAAAAAAAGACCAGAAAAACGGCGAGAAGGTCGATACGGATAAGGCAGAAGAAGGAGAAGTAGTTAACTGATTTACGATTTCAGATGTATGATTTATGATTGAGCGCGATTGTCGCGCTTTTTTTGTAAGAATAGTATTGTTAATTGTTCGATTGATGTTTTGCTTTATATGAAGAAATATGTCTATAAACCATATGAACAAACGTATCCCGAGATGTTTAGACGAGAGAAAAACCGGCTTGATAAACTACTGCCAAATAATTACGTCATTGAACACATTGGAAGTACTGCTGTCCCTGGATTAGGGGGAAAAGGGATAATTGATATATACATAACTGTATCTCAAGACCAATTAAGTCAGGTGAAACAAGAACTGGAGTCTGTTGGATATATCCACATTCCAGAAGTTGGAGAAGGAGAGCGGTTATATTTCAGAATAGATTTGCCGGATAAACTGGAAAAAATACGCAGATACCATGTCCATATTGCAGAGCATGGTAACAAAGATTTCCTTCAAACAGTCGCTTTTCGGAATTATTTACGGGAAAATAAAGATGCCAAAGTTGAATATATTGCAATCAAACAGCAAGCGGTCAAGGAAGCGGCGGGAGATAAAGAAATTTATATGAGAATAAAAAAGCCGTTTATCAGAAAAGTATTAAATAAAACTATTGAAGGTAGGAAGTGACATATGTGTCAATACCGTAACCATGGCAGATAATCAGGATTTATATTCCACATTAGGTTTATCAAAAGGATCTTCTGATCAGGAGATTAAGTCAGCATACCGTAAAAAGGCGCTCCAATGGCATCCGGATAAACATAGCGGAGATAAGAAAAAAGAAGCAGAGGAACAGTTCAAAAAGATAAACCAGGCATACGAAATTTTGCGCGACCCGCAAAAACGGCAGATGTATGACCAATACGGCTCTGCGGCATTTCAGCAGGGAGGCCCGCGTGCGGGCGGTGATCCGTTCGGAGGATTTTCAGGCAGGCAAGGACCTTTTACCTATACGTATACGTCGGGCAATGTCAATTTCGACGACTTATTCGGCGGGTCAGACCCGTTTGATATATTTGAACAGTTTTTCGGCGGCGCATCACCTGACGGCCGTGTCCGGCATCGTAAACCGGTCTATTCAGTAACGCTTGATTTTATGGATGCGGTGCATGGTGCGGAAAAGGAAGTATCCGTTGAAGGAAAAAAACGCAAGATTAAAATCCCTGCCGGCGTGGATGACAATATGCGTATCCGTTTCAATGACTTTGACCTGCTTGTTCAAGTTCGCCCTGACGACAAGTTTAAGAGGCAAGGGCAGGATATCATCGTTGACCAGCCCGTTTCATTTCCAACGGTTGCGCTCGGCGGTACGGTAACAGTGCCGACCATCGACGGTAATTTCAGCCTGAAAATACGGGCGGGTACACAGCCGGGTACACTCGTCCGGCTGCGCGGACAGGGTATTCCCTATCCCCGTACCAACTCCCGCGGCGACCAGTATGTGCGGATTACCGTCGAAGTTCCCCAGAGTCTCTCCCGCCGCCAGCGTGAACTGCTGGAGGAATTGGAACGAACTCAATAAACATGAAAAGAAAAAGAATTCACGAAACAGGGAAACTTATTCTTGGCTGCGAAACTTATATTGTGCACAGAAATTCTGTGTTAATGCATAAACGCGATGAAAATAAAAAGATCTTTCCCGGATATTGGATTGGACCGGGCGGGCATGTTGATGAAGGGGAAGATGTTATGAGTACCGCCATCCGGGAAGTTGTGGAAGAAACAGGTGTACTGCTTGGAGAAAAAGATATAGAACTAAAAGTTATTGCCTTTCATCATCATGTAGATCGCGGAGAAACATGGATTGAATATTTATTCCGAGCAACTATTCAATCTGATCAAGCGGTACAAAATACTATAGAAGGTGAATCAAAATGGATACCGATCGAAGAACTACAGAAACTACAGAACATTTTTCCTCCGTCCAAATATTATTTAAACCACATTGTAAAAAATATGCCTGGTATTCTATACAATTCAAGTGAATGGAACAATGCAGAATTGGTAAAAATCAACAGTGAACATTTTGATAAGATAGGTTAAAGATTTTCTATAATGAATCCTATCCGCTTTATACATATTTCCGATACGCATTTTGGACCGGAGAAAGATTACGAACTGTACGGAGTAAAGACCTATCCGTATGCCGTAAAAATAGTCGAGGCGATAAATGATCTCCCCTTCACGCCCGATTTTATTATCCACACGGGTGATATCACGCAAACCCATCTAGAACCGAAAGCATATCAATTGGCAGCATCGGTATTCGCATCGTTGAAAGCGCCTGTATATTACGTCACCGGCAATCACGACACGTCAGAAAACATTCTTCGCTATCTGCCGATGGGCAAAAGAGAACTCTTGACCGAATCAAAAACCATTAACTCTTATCGCCTTGATATACAAGGAGTACGGTTTCTTACGCTAGACGCGCGAGGTCCTGATGAAATCGATCCGCACGGTGTATTATCCGATGAGCAATTACGTATTCTTACTGAAGAGGTATCTCGGGGAAAGCAACCTTTAATTATTTTTATCCACTTTCCCGCGTTGCCGCTTGATTCGATATGGTTGGACCGCGACATGCTTCTGTTCAACGGCGATGATTTCCATGCGTTATTAACGAGGGCGAAAGACCGTCTCTGCGGCGTATTCTTTGGCCACGTACACCGCGGTATGCAGGTATATCGTGACGGTATTCTGTATTCCAGCGCCGGAAGTTCGTTCTGCCAGTTTTATTCATATCCATTTCAGGAAAAACCGTTTGATTCAGATCTTCCGCATCAGACCGGGACAGGATTTTTTAATATTGTTACCGTGACGCCTGAACAAACGACGGTGAAGGAGATGTGGATTCGTTGACAGATCCTAATTTTCTATGGTACAATAGATTCGTTATCAGTTTACGACACAGGGATGAGGTGGGTACGTCCCACCTTTTTTGTTATAACACATGATGAGCACGTGATACGTATATGCCGGCAATTGTCAGAACCGAATTCGCTCTTGCACTCAACCAGGTAGCCGCTGAACGCGGGATAGATATCGGCGTGGTGTTGGAGACGATCAAGAGCGCTATTCTTGCCGCATATCATAAGGATTATGGCGTAGACCGGGAGGAACTTGAGGAGTACGACGTTACCATCGACTCCAAAACAGGCGAAGCTCACATTATTAAAGAAGGAAAAGATATTACGCCGCCCGGATTCGGGCGCATAGCGGCGCAAACAGCAAAGCAAGTCATACTCCAGCGCATCCGGGAAGCAGAGAAAAATGCTATACTGACCGACTACGCCACGCGCGTCGGCACGATTATCAACGGGATGATACTGCGGTTTGACGGTCCAAACATTATTATAGACATCGGCCGGGCTCAAGGAATCATGCCGCCTCCTGAACAAGTGCGCATTGAACAATATCGGGTAAATCAGCGATTATCATTTTACGTTAAGGAAATCCGCGAAGGGCGCCGGGGCAGTGATATAGTATTATCCCGCGCAGACCCGCGGCTTGTTGCCAGGTTATTTAAGCGTGAAGTTCCCGAAGTTTCCAACGGAAGCGTAGAAGTCAAAGCGCTCGCGCGTGAAGCAGGAAGCCGGACAAAAATTGCGGTTAACTCGGTACAATCAGGTGTTGATCCGGTCGGCTCATGCGTTGGCCAAAAAGGAGTACGCGTACAGGCAGTCATTAATGAGCTCGGCCAAAATGAGAAGATAGACGTAATTCAATGGAATGATAATCTGGAACAATTTATCACCGCCGCACTTGCACCGGCGCAAGATTTGCACATTACGATTAACGAAAACGAAAAACAGGCACTGGTACAGGTCCCTGAAGACCAGCTGTCACTCGCCATTGGAAAGAACGGCCAAAATGTCCGTCTCGCTTCCAAACTGACGGGTTATGTGATCGACATCCGCCAAAAAGGTGCAGTAACCGATGGCAGCACGGGTAAAAGAAAACAGAAGGCGTCTCCGTCAGATGAATTTGCCGCCGCGCTGGGCATTTCGTCAAAAATGGCACAAGCGCTTGTCGAGGCGGGTTTTTCCACTGTAGAAGCGGTAAAGAAAGCCACGGATGAGCAGCTGCTTGAGGCAAAAGGAGTTGGAAAAAAGACCGTGGAAGGGATACGTAAACATTGATGTTTGAAGTTGGAAGTTTGAAACTGGTTATTGAAGATTGAAGTTGGACACAGCGTTTATAAAAGATAATCAAATTTCAAAATATCAAACTTCAATTTCAATTTTCTAACTTCAAACTTCTAATTTCAACAACTTGATGTTGTGTTATGCATTAGAAATCCTTATCTATGCAACCTTATGGATACGTCTACCAATCATACTATTATTCCGAAACCTCCCGTTGTTGCCGTGCTTGGACACGTCGATCACGGCAAGACGACGCTTCTCGATTATATCCGTAAGTCACGGATTACCGCCGGGGAACACGGCAGTATTACCCAGCATATCGGTGCATACGAAGTACCGGTGAATGACACTACTATTACGTTTATTGATACGCCGGGACATGAAGCGTTTATGAATCTGCGCACCCGCGGCGCGCGCGTTGCCGATATTGCACTGCTGGTCATTGATGCCGGAGAGTCAATCAAACCACAAACAATCGAGTCCATTAAAATTATTCATGAAGCAAATGTTCCTTTTATTGTGGCTTTGAACAAAATAGATCTTCCCACCGCGCAGCCGAAAAAAGTGATGAGGCAGCTTCTGCAACATGACGTTATGGTGGAAGAGCACGGCGGAAAAATAGCATGTTTACCCATCTCTGCGAAGACGGGTGAAGGCGTCCAGGACTTACTGGAAACTATTCTCCTCGTCACCCAGATGAAAAAAATAATGACGTCAAAAACCGCTCCGCTCCGCGGGGTGATTATCGAGGCGCAGAAGGATAAAAATCGCGGCGTCGTAGCTACGGTCATTGTCCATGAGGGTACACTCCGTACCGGAGATAAAATTATTACCGGCGGCGAAACGGTGAAAGTGCGCGGCATGTTTGACGATCGGGGCGTGCGGGTCGATAAAGCGGAGCCGAGTAAACCGGTTGCGGTGATCGGATGGAAAACATTGCCTTCGGTCGGCGAAGTCGTTTCTCAAGCAGGTAGGGAGCCCTCTGAAAAAATTGCCGTCCTGGCAGAACAGAAACCCCGTGAACAAAATGAAGAAGCGCTATTACGGATTTTTCTCAAAGCAGATACGCATGGTTCCCTCGAAGCAATCATGGCACAATTGCCGCCTGAAGTAACGGTTGATTCCACCGGCATCGGAGATATTACCGAAACCGAAATCGCGTATGCCAAAACTACCGGACAGGTGATTATCGGATTTAATGTCCGGTTTGCTCCGGCGGTGCTGAAGCTCGCGCGCGATGAGAAAGTGCGCGTGCGCGTCTACACCATTATTTATAAGCTTCTCGAAGAAATCGATGATGTTATTGAAACGATGAAAAGCGGTCCACGAAAGACGGTTATCGGCCAGGCGAAAATTTTACAGGAATTCACCTATGACCGTGCCCGTGTTGCCGGATGCCAGGTGACAGAAGGAAGGATGGCCCGCGGGGATAATATTGTCGTTGTAAGACGCGGGGAAGAAATAGGAGAGCCGACAAAAATAACCTCCCTTCGCCAGCAAAAAGAAGAAGTCACCAAGGTTGAAAAAGGGAAACTATGCGGCATACGGATGGCGCGCGCGATTGACTTTCAGATTGGCGATGTGATACAATCCTATACACTCTATGAATTCTAATCCGGCAACGAATGCCAATCCAAACATGGTTTTTCAGCTCCGCAGTCTTTTGCAGAGTGCGCAGTCTATTCTTATAGTTTTGTCGGGACAAGGCGACGAAGATACGGTGGCTGCCGGTCTCGGTTTATACCTCTCCTTACTAAAAATCAGAAAACAGATAACAATTATTGCGCCGGATGACAGCAAAGTCGAGCGGGCGCACCTGGTCGGCATTAATAAAATAGGCAAACAGCTTGCCGGCGGGAGCACGCTTATCGTTTCCATTCCTTATTCTGAAGGTGCGATAGAAAAGGCGAGCTACACGATTGAAAATAACCGGTTAAATCTCGTTATCGAACCCCGCGGCGAGAAACTTAACTTTAGTATCAATGATATCGAGTATAATTATGGAAAAGGAGAATATGACGCTATTTTTACCGTCGGTGTTTCCGAGCCGTCTCAGATGGGAGAAGTGTATCAGAAACATCAGAACATATTTTCCCAGAAGCCGATAGTCAATATCGACAGAAATCAGCAAAATACCCAATTCGGCCGCATTAACATCGTGGCAGATGCGCCGATTTCCCAAACCGTTGCTCTGGTTCTCAAATCGCTCCATTTGCCTCTTGATCAGGACGCGGCATCCAATCTTTATACGGGAATTGTCGCCGCGCAACAGGGAATTCAGCTTGAAGGTGCATCCCCTGATACGCTGGAAGCAGTAGCATTCTTGCTGCGGGCTAATGCGCGCCAACTGCAAAAATCCAATCAGCCGCAGGAGCAAAAACAACAGGAGAATGTACAGCCTGTTCAAGCACAGCAGCAGTTCCAGACTCCTCCGCAGCAACAGCAAGCGGCACCGGCGAACGACCGATCGTCCGATTTTTTCAATAAACCAGCCGCTCAAAACCCGCAGCAATCGCAGCAGCCGCAACAACAGGAAGCGCCTGAAGACTGGTTGAGACCGAAAATTTTTACCAACAGAACACTATCCAATACGAATTGAGACGGGAATGTTTGAAGTTGTTGGACACAACTATGCCGAAGACAGAAAAAAAGACGACAAAAAAGGTTAAAGCCGTTAAAGCTGATAAAGTTGTTAAGGCAAAAAAAGCAGTTAAGGCAGAGAAAGTCGATAAAGATGTTAAAGCTGTTAAGACTGTTAAAGCTATAAAAGCTCCGCAGGAGACGGACAACAACGGGATTGACAAGAAAAAGATTATCGAGACGTATGGGGTGAAAAAAAATGATACCGGCTCGCCGGAAGTACAAATAGCACTCTTGTCCGCTCGGATCAAAAAACTCTCCGATCATCTTACCGAAAATAAGAAGGACAATCATTCCCGCCGCGGCTTACTCGGACTCGTTTCCAAAAGACGCCGTTTACTGGTATACTTACAGGATAAGAATCAGGATCGATATAAAGAATTAATAAAAAAAATAGGACTGAAAAAATAAAAGATGCTGCCTCTCCCATTTAACCCATCAGTATTTTTTTCTTAACATACCATTTTGAAACCTATAACAAAAACATTTTCTATTGCAGGACGGCCGTTTAGTTTTGAGACCGGCTCTCTGGCGGGGCAGGCGGATAGTGCGGTATTAGCTCGTTATGGAGATACGGTGGTGCTTGCGACCGTCGTTGCTTCGAAAGAGAAGAGTAGCCTTGACTATTTCCCTTTGCAGGTTGAATATGCCGAACGGCTCTATGCAGGCGGCCGCATAAAAGGTTCCCGATGGATTAAGCGAGAGGGACGCCCGTCAGATGAAATTATCTTAAACGCCCGCCTTATAGACCGTTCAATTCGTCCGCTGTTTCCCAAAGCGTACCATCATGACGTTCAGGTCGTCGCAACCATTTTATCCGTTGATAAGGAAAATGATCCGGACATGGTCGCTATGCTCGGAGTTTCTACCGCGCTGGCTCTTTCGCCCATTCCGTGGAATGGCCCGATCGCCGCAGTGCGCGTGGGGCTGATAGATGATCAATTGGTCGTGAATCCCCAGAACGGAGAAATGGAAAAATCCAAACTCGATTTGGTCGTTTCCGGTACCGGTGAAAAAGTTGTCATGATAGAAGCGGGCGCGCAGGAAGTGCCGGAAGAGAAGATGATCGAGGCGATACAACTGGCGCATGCTGAAATTAAAAAAATCGTTGCTGAGATAACGGGAATGGCAAAGGAGAGAAAAGTATCAAAGCATGCAGTAGAAAAAGACGAAAAAGAAGAACTTATAAAACAGCTGGAAAAAACCTATCATGACGAGATTACCGCTATTTTCGCCGGGCGGGCCGCGAAAAAGGAAGGAGCCAATACTCGTTATCAGGAACTCCGTGATAAGCTGGAGGAATCGTTTGGCGAAGCGTATGGAAAACGTGCGATTGAATCTTCAATGGAAAAGGTATTTGAAAAGCATGTCCGTAAACAAATACTCACTAAAGAAGTTCGTGCCGACGGGCGGGCATTGACCGAAATCCGTCCGCTATCTATTGAAGTTGGCAAATTGCCGCGGACACACGGTTCAGCACTATTCCAGCGCGGCAATACGCAGGCGCTTACTGTTACGACCCTCGGATCGCCGTCTATGGAGCAATGGCTTGAGTCTGCAGAAGGAGAAGATACAAAGCGATACATCCATCATTATAATATGCCTCCCTACTCGGTCGGCGAAACAGGGCGCATGGGGTATCCGTCCCGTCGCGAAATCGGCCATGGCGCGCTTGCGGAGCGCGCTCTCGAGCCGGTGATTCCTGGTGAGGATAAATTCCCGTACACTATCCGCGTCGTTTCCGAAATTCTTTCTTCAAACGGATCAACTTCTATGGCATCAACATGCGGATCGACGTTGTCACTCATGGACGCGGGTGTACCGATCAGTGCTCCGGTTGCGGGTATTTCTATTGGCCTGGTGGCTGCTGATGATGAAAAGGAATATAAGCTTTTGACCGACATAATGGGAATAGAGGATTTTTATGGTGACATGGATTTTAAGGTTGCCGGTACGCGCGCCGGTGTTACTGCGATCCAACTCGATGTGAAGACCGGAGGATTGAATGAAAAGGTCATCCGCGATACATTTGCCGCCGCCCGCACCGCGC
>DATEBW010000094.1:0-2187 GCA_035287165.1 Patescibacteria group bacterium
GCTGACGGGATTCGAACCCGCGATTTCTCCGGTGGACACCGGAGGGCTCTACCATTGGGCGGCTGACGGGATTCGAACCCGCGACCTTCTCCTCCACAGGGAGACGCTCTAACCAACTGAGCTACAGCCACCATGCTTTCGCAACAGTCAACTTCCAACTCTCAACAAACAACTGGTTGATTGTTGTTTGTTGGCTGTTGATTGCCACGATAGTGTGGCAAGGGTCGGAGTCGAACCGACATCTGATGTTTTTCAGACACCCGCCGTGACCACCTTGGCTACCTTGCCGCTCCACCTGCTCAATTGTATCAAATGGGCTCGGCATAATGCAATAAGTTCACGTGAATCTGCCTCATAATCCCTGACGGCATTTATAAAAAACTCTTGAGCAATCCATTGTTTTAATAGTTCACCCTTCTGACATAAATGTTATTGTTCGAGCGTAGCGATAGCGAAGTCGAGAACTGCGAATAATTCTATTAGAACCGCTGACTGTTACCTATTGTTAAATAATTTAAATTATTTAACAATATTCTTATATCAGAATGCGTTGCAAGCCACTGTTGCAATGTTTGTAATAAAGAGATATGATTTGTTTATATTCCACGCCTCGCCGGCAAAGCCTCTGGCGACGAACGGCAAGGCTTCGCGGGACAAGTCGCGGGAGTGACGTAGTAATGAAATGGGGGTGAGAGATATGGCTACAAAAAAAACATCCAGCGTAAAAACAACCGCAGAAACGGTAAAAGAAGAAGTTAAAGTCAAAGGCGGACAATTGCTTGAAACCGTCAGGCGCCTGATCACCGAAGGAAACGTCAGAAGCATTACGATCAAAGATAAAAAGGGTAAAACCGTGGTGAAATTTCCTTTGACCATCGGCGTCGTCGGCGCAGCGATTGCTCCGATACTGGCAGCAGTCGGCGCTATTGCCGCCCTCGTAACCGAATCGAGTATTACCGTTGAGCGGGAGAAAAAGCCCGGAACCAAAAAATCATAAGCGGATGGCTTTCTCGCTCCAAAAGAACGTACATCCTGCTTTACCGACGATTGCGTGGTGCAATTCGTTTCCGGCAATGATAATCTGGTCGCCGGGAGTGCATTCGTATGTTTTGCCCGCAGACTGCACCTTCATGCTGCCCGCTACTATCGCGATCAGTTTCATCTCGGGATGCTGGTGGGGATTGTACTCATATCCCGGAGTATTATGAATTCGTACCGGATTAAATCCTTGTTTCCGGATTCTCATCTTAATTTCCTGATCCGATAATCCCTGATATATTTTTTTACGATACCTCGTTTTCATAATGATACTAATATTAGAAATTTGAAGTTGGAAGTTGGATGTTTGAAATCAAAGAAATATAAATCAAACCGTCGAACTTCGAACGTCAAAATCTACATTCAAATTTCCAATTTCTAACTTCATTTAAATAATTATCACCAAAAATCTGAAATATTTCTCCTATTGACACCCTGTAAAATTTTCGCTAGTATAATACTTCTATGTCTGATCAACAACCCCAACCCAACGACGAAGCAATCCCCGAAGTGGTAAGCCAATCAACACAGGTCGATTTTCTCCTTAAGTCATGTCTTGCCGAACAGGAAGATATTAAGGATAAAATCAAGGAGCAACGCGAAATGCTTAAAAACGTTCTGGAGACCGACGCGAGCTATCACGAACTGAAGGATAAAATGAATGAGCTGAACAAGCGCCGAAAGGAAATCGTGACAAAACTTTCCAACACCGCGGCAGTTTCCCAGGTCAAGGAGGAGATGAACGGACTTCGGCAGGCGCAGAAAGAACTGAAACAAAAACTTGCCCGTTACCTCGCACAGTATGTCGAGACTTCGGGCATGCGCTCGTTTGAAGACCCCAAAGGCGGGATACGGAAAATCGTGACCGTATACACGCTGGAAAAAGCCGGTGCATGATCACGTTTAAACCTCTTCATAGGGATGATTTTACCCTGCTTCAGCGGTGGCTCAATATAGATTTTGTCAGCAAGTGGTACGAACGCCGGAAATTTATCTATGACGATGTCGAGCGCAAATACCTTTCCAATCTTCCGGCAGATACGCCGGTAGACAGCTTTATCATCCGCTATAACGAAATTTCTATCGGCTACATCCACACCTATCCCGTTGGCGCATATCCCGAATATGCCGCGTGCATAGAAGTTCATC
>DATEBW010000095.1:0-4896 GCA_035287165.1 Patescibacteria group bacterium
GCGACGATATCATTGCTGAAAAATCGGTGAAAAATGATGAACGCTGGCGGCTTGATTCCTTCGGTTCGCGCGGTGAGCAGCGCCTCGGCGTACTCTGGCTCAAGCGCGCGGAGTTATTATTTATTGAAGAAAAATTATCCACAAAACCTCTTCTATTACTCGACGATATTTTTTCAGAATTGGACGAGGAACATCGCACACTCGTTGTTGATTTGACTAAACACCAACAGACAATTGTTACAACGACTGACGCACGACACATCAAAAAGAGTTTTGGTGATTTAGAACGTATCACTCTCCCTTGATACTCTGAAAAATGTATATCGATAAATCGATTTATCGATATAAACGTGGTTTAGTTTAGTAATCGGCAAATAGACAGCCATGATAGAATAGACTCTCTTTCTATATAGAATAGTGTCGAATATGAAAGAAGCATATAAAAAAATCCTCCGCGTAGTCGAAGCAGGGGCTCTTATATGGACTGGCTCAGCATGTCAGCCGGTCCAAGATACGAGAACAGTTTGCCAGGAAGAAAAAGGGGCTTCTGTTGTTACCGTTAAATTAGAAAGAGGCATGCCAATAGCAGGTCATATTATAATTTATCAAGATGCAGAGGGTTTTGCACAAGGGTTTTTACCTGAAGGTCAGGAAGCAGACCCCGACGGGGCAATAGAGAGTTATTGGCCAGAGGAATTTAGAGAAGTAGGGATAACCTATGAAACAGAAGTAGATGAAAAAGGTGCTTGTATTACGGTCAAAAGCTCAAGCCCTGGTCTTTTGGTAAGGACTGAACAGTTGCCTGAAGAATGGTTTAAGTAACCTTTGTTTTCCCTCTAAGAAATAAGTTAATATAGTAAGCCAATATCTATCGATTCAAACGGGAGGTGAGAAGTGGTTACGGAGAATGTTGATGTTGACATACTAACCCACGCCGCGTGCGCGGATTTTTGTTCGCAGGAACATTGACATGATTCGTTGTATTGTTATAATCGCGTTATAATGTAATATATCTGTGTATTTCCGTGTCGAACGCGCAAGAAGTTATGCATGATAGTCAACGATTCACACGGTCGTATTGGCGTAAATCCGCGGAGATATACGGTATAACGATTCACTTTCGATTTACCTATGAAACAGAAAATCATCAAAGTCGGCAATAGCGCAGCGGTGACTCTACCGAAGGAATTTTTGCGTCAAAAACAGCGGAACATGGGTGACAGATCGATGCGCGTTAAGGATGAAGCGTTATCCTCAATTACCACTGTTGCGCCAGAGTTTAAGAAATGGCTCGATGCTATCAGCATAAAATATGAGGAAGCGATAAAAGAGCTTGCCCGGCGATGAAGTATCTCGATATCGGTGAAGTTATCATAATACATGAAAGAATGTTGGAAATCGGAGGAGGAAGGAGCGGCGTTTCTGATTACCGTTTGCTCCACTCAGCGATAGAACGTCCGAAAACAACGTTTGCAGGTAAACTTCTCTATCCTACCATCTGGCTACAAAGCGCAGCGCTCATACATTCTTTGGTTAAAAACCATCCGTTTAGTGATGGTAACAAGCGTACTGCATTTTTTTCTACGTTACGATTTCTTCATATCAACGGATATATTTTTGACAGCACGCAACGAGAAGTGATTGAATTCGGAGTATCGATTGATACAAAAAATTTGCGGCTGGAAGAAATAGCTGATTGGTTTAAATCCCGGAGTAGAAAACGGCGGAGTAATGTGTCACAATAAAGAGGTACGCAATTCATC
This sequence comes from Patescibacteria group bacterium, assembly GCA_035287165.1. Lineage (GTDB taxonomy): Bacteria > Patescibacteriota > Microgenomatia > 2-01-FULL-40-14 > DATEBW01. The sequence continues at coordinate 1,764 of DATEBW010000095.1, forward strand.
TATCATGTGTCATCTCGTGCGCCGCGTTTATCTCGCCTGTCAACGAAATGTATACGTGCAGCGCGGCGAAATCTTGTGCTCATCCAAGCCTTTCATCAGTTAACATTATTGTAATATATGCGTTTCACCAATCAGTCAATCCGGCAATTACTGGAAAAATACCGCGAAATTTCCCACCTGAATAAAATCAGCGCGCTTTTATCATGGGATCTCAATGTGAATCTTCCGCAAAAAGCGACGGAAAGCCGGTCGGCGCAAATAGCGTCCCTCACCGGCATCATCACCGATAGATGGCTCGATACCGGATTCCGCACCCTCCTCGATGTAGCGATTCAACAGCAGGAACATTTTTCTCCCGAGGAGCGCGCGGCAGTGCGCAATCTCGAACATGCGGGTAAATATTATTACCGTATCCCCAAAGATCTCATCGTTGAATTTTCCAAAGCGACAACCGAGTCGTTTATGGCGTGGCAGGAGGCGAAACAGCACGATGACTTTGCTTCGTTCCGGCCGCATTTGGAAAAAGTCGTGCGCATGAATTGCCTCATAGCCGACCACTTAACGTATAAAGATAACCGCTATGACGCCCTGCTCGATCTCTACGAGCCGAATCTGACCGCCGCGAAGTGCACGCCGATTTTTGATGCGCTTACCGGACCGCTGCGCGATTTAATAAAGACCGTTCAAAACAGCGCTCATTTTCGCGAAACGCCCCGCTATGTTGGCGAACCGTACCATTATCCGGCCAAGCAGCAGAAACAGCTCGCCTATTTTATCCTGCGTACCATGGGTTATGACCTCAAGGCCGGCCGTATGGATGTTTCTGCGCATCCGTTTACGATTGATATGCACCGTGCAGATGTACGCATTACGACGCGCTACAATGTCCATGATCTGCGCGAAAGCCTGATGGCGGCAATCCATGAATCCGGCCACGCCCTCTATGAACAAGGCGTATCGCCGGTCTATGATGATACGCCGCTCGCCGGCGGTGTTTCGCTGGGCATCCATGAATCACAGTCCCGTTTTTGGGAAAATCAGGTCGGCCGGAGTCCGCAGTTTATTTCGTTTATCGCGCCGGTTCTTCGCGCGTTTTTCCCTAACGAGTTGGGAGATACTAAAATAGATGATCTGGTTAAAATGATAAACCACGTCGTCCCGAGCGTCACGCGGGTCGAGGCGGATGAGGTCACCTATAACCTCCACATCGCCCTGCGATATGAATTAGAAAACGGGCTCATCAATGAAAAGATTGCGGTGGATGATCTTCCTGCTCTCTGGCGCGAGAAAATGAAACAATACCTCGGCGTCGAGCCGAAGACCGACCGGGAAGGCGTGCTGCAGGATGTCCATTGGTCATACGGCAGCTTTGGGTATTTCCCTACTTATACGTTGGGAAATCTGTATGCCGCCCAGTTCACCAAAAAAATGCGGGAGGCGTTGCCGGTTGACGAATTGATTTCCCGCGGCGAACTCGGCACGATTCTTTCATGGCTGCGCGATAACATTCATAAACACGGCAGCCTGTATTGGCCTGATAAACTTGTGCAGCACGTCACCGGTGAATCGTTAAATCCTGCGTATCTGATCGAATATTTGCAAAAAAAATATACTGAGTTATATGAAGTAGATGTAAAAAAGTAGGAAATGAGCAAAAAAATTTGACTATCCGGTTATAATTACGTCATGTCTGAAACAATAGAAAATCCTCGGTATGATCTAGATGGCGATCGACGGACATACGTCACCTTCATCGATGCAAATGGAGAGAAAATAGTAACTGGAGTGTTGCCCGGTCATATTGTCCCCCACTGGCAAAAAGAAGGTAATGGTAAGTTTGGTGTCCACACCGGCGAATTTATAACCGATCCTGATGGAAGGAATATACCGGAGATTCAGGCAAAACAGGACATCATTACAAAATATCCGGTACCATTGGATGAATAATCTGATCCAAGAATGTTCTATAGTAAATCAGGTCGTGTCCTCTTTGTTCTTTTAACTGCTTCTCCATAACGCCACTTCTCTATCTCCGCATGGTTGCCGGATTTCAAAATATCAGGAACGCTCCATCCGCGGAAAGTATCCGGCTTGGTATATTGGGGAAATTCAAGGAGTCGGGATGTATGATTTATGATTTTTGATTTATGAAATTTTTCGATGTCTTTATCGTTCCATGTTCTATGTTCCATGTTCCATGAAAACGACTCTATTGTCGTCGCGTCTTCTTTTTCTAAAACTCCCGGAAGCAACCTGACTGTCGAATCAACGAGCAGCATGGCGGGAATCTCCCCGCCGGTTACGACAAAGTCGCCGATCGAGATCACTTCGTCCGCCAGATGTTCATGCACCCGGTAATCCACTCCTTCATAATGTCCGCAGATTAAAATTAAATGAGTATATTTTGACAACGCTTCGGCTTTTCGTTGATCGTATCGCTTGCCCCCAGCATCCAACAATATGGTTTTATAGTTTTTTTCTTTTGTTAATCGGTTACTCTGTTGTTCAGTTGCTCGGTTCTTCAACGCGGTAACCGCGTTGAAGATAGGTTCCGGCCGCAATAGCATCCCCGTTCCCCCGCCGTATGGCCGTCCGTCGACGGTGCCCCGTTTATCAATTGCCCATTTTCTCAAATTATGAATGCGGATTGTTGCCAACGATTTGTCCTGCGCCCGTTTTATAATCGACTCGTCAAATGGCCCCCGGAACATGTCAGGAAAGAGAGTAATAATATCTAGTAACATAAATTCAACATACAAAGTTCAAAATGCAAAGTTATTGTATTCTCTGTTAGAATTGTACCATGCAGGCATTTAATTCCGCCGAATTACAAAAGCTCTATCTGCCTCCGAAAGACTCTCATAAAGGCCAAAACGGCAAAGTGCTCGTGATCGCCGGCAGCAAGCTTTTTCACGCCGCGGCGCTGTGGTCCCTCGAAGCAGCGGCGCATCTCGTTGACATGGTGTATTTTTCCAGCGTGACGGAAAATAACGAAATAGTAAAACAGGCGAAACAACAGTTCGGCAACGGCATTGTCATTCCCCGCGAAAAACTTGACCAATATATACGAGAGGCAGACAGCGTCCTTATTGGCCCGGGCCTTCCCCGGGCTGAAGGAAAAGAACAAGGAGAT
>DATEBW010000096.1:0-15386 GCA_035287165.1 Patescibacteria group bacterium
GATTGTGGCATAAAGTATTGGGTAATAATCTCCTCGGGCATGTTTGCAATGAAACGAAGTTGAGCTATATGTGCTGCCCTGTCTACGCAGGCTTGCGCACCTCTATAAGTGTAGAAATCTTTTCCATTCATTGGATCCGCAAGATGGAATAGCAAATCGCGCGCGCGAACCATTGACGCAAGACTGCAGAGATCTAATTGTTCATTAAGCGCAAAAGTGATGTCTGGAATATCAACGGCAAGCTGTCTTGCACCCGCAAAGACATCAGCAAGAGTTCGTTCCTTCGTTAAAATTGAGTCGTCTGGATTATATGCTGGTTGCTCAAGCCAACCAAAACGCGCTGCTGCTTTCGCGTCATGCCTCACTCTTTGTGTTACTTGCTCGGGAGAAAGTATAAGTCTTTTTAATACCTGGTCAGTTTTCATTCTACCTCGATAAGCGTCCACGAATTGTTGTACTGTTGCAGGATCAGTTTTTAAATCTGCTATATAAAGATTAAGAGGTATTTCAGCCTGTGACATAGAGCTGTATTGTATCACAACCTTTGAATCCGAACGCCGGGTCCTTAAGCGCGCACTTCCGAGGGTGATAGTGTAAATTCTCTGTCCTATGGAACCGAAAAATACCGACTTTTTACAAATGACTTCCCAAAAATATCCCTCACGCATTCCCTCTGCGACGCCTTGACAAGAGAGTAACCACCGTAGTATATATTGTAATACGACCTATGATAGTATCATACTTTGTAAGGAGGTGATAAATGCATGTTATCTAAAATAGAAGGAGATATATTTAGATTTGCTCAAGATACTACAATCGGCGATTCTTCTGGAAAGAAAGACCCTGATTTACCGGGACATGCATCCGGCGCAGAAACTCGATTGTCAACAGGCGAGTCTGCCATTCCTCGAATCAGTTTTGACAAGTTTGGTACGAAAGAGTTCGGCACAGATGAAGACATCGGTGAATTCGGACATGTATGGGATACAAACTTTCCACCTTTTTGAATGAGCCGTAGTCTTAAAGATGCATAAATTTATGCAACCAGCTCGTCGAGTGACTCATGATGGATGAGTTCGCCGCTCTTGGTATCCGGATAGTACACAAAGCTATGGTTTACCCACCGCGGATCATCGCCGGAATATGTCGATGCCAGTTTTGTATAGCCAAACAGCTTCCAATAGCGACGTGCGATATCGGGATATCGTACAAAATAGTCTACAAAACGATGGCCGCCTCCGCCGATTATGTTTAATGCGGAATCCTTTTTTATAATTCCCTTTCTAAAATAATCCGTACTTTTCAACGCCCAAACAATATTGCGCATCACGATTATGGAATTTTCAGGATGTACAAGATCAGCCGCCACCGTTTTCATATCTCGCCACGCCGGACTGTCAGGGACAATACCGAGTCTTTCTGCAAGATTCACCATACTCCCGCTAAACACATGCACTCCTGCTGCCGCACCGGCGACACCGAGAGCTTTGGCAAATGAACGTCTATTCATTTTATGTCCTTTCCAAATATCCTTTACGTGAGTTTGAAGGGCTGATCCGACACCAGCTCCTTCAAAAGCATGTATGATTGTTCCAATGACTTTAATCCCTTGTTTTTTTTCAATATAGTCACCAAATAGTAAGGGAATTCCCTCTTTACGGGCAAATTCGAGCGGTTCTTTACCCATTCCTCGAACATCATCGAGCCAGGCGCTGATTGCAAGAGCGAGTGTTTCCTCAGAAGTATCAACATACGGTAAGCCGACGTCCTCTATAAAGAGAGCGCCTGCTGGCTGGTATAAATCCTCCACCTCCAGAGTCGTTACCGGCTCGCTACCATCACCGTTGCCATGAACGCCTCCGACAAATCCGATGCGGTATCCTTCAGGAGACACTTGGTGAGACCTAACCTTACGAGATTCGGGTCTCGCTGACATATCACGGAGATCAACACTCGCCGCAATAGTACTGCTTACTGCAGTCAAGCCGATAGCGCCTTTTACCAGCATGTCCCTTCGCGTGAGTTTAGGTCGTTCTGTTGTTGTTTCACCCTGTTCCATAGACTATACAATGCTGTATTTACTATCGGGTTATTATACCTTTTTTGACCATTCTGCTGTTCCTGCGGTATACTATTGGTTATGATCAATCGTTCCGCACGCTCTGGGTTTTTTGGTGGATTCCTGCTCCTCATCATTGTTACGCTTTTCACCACAGGAGTCACCCGATCCGCCCTCGCCCAAACACCTACTACAAGCAGCATAGATGAGCTCTCGTCTCTGGCAACCGATTCGGCACTCTTTGCTTCTGAAGCGGCAAAACTCGCCTCTCCGTCGGCTGAAGAACTGGAAAAGCTCCAAACTGCGAAAAAAGAAGATATTACCCGACCGGAAGAAATCGAGGAAAAAGGTGAGTTTTTCGAACTCTTTTCCCGCCGGCCGGTCACCGAACCATCGTATACGAATTTTCTCGCCTATACGGTCCAATACGCGGTAGCTAAAGGCGTTCCGGCAAATACGCTGCTTTTGCTCTTACTCCTGCCGTTTCTCGCAACGGCGATCGCATTTTTTCGCCATATCGTGGGCTTGCCGACGCTCGGCATACTCTTTCCCGTCGCGCTTTCCATCACGCTTCTGGCAACGGGCATCGTGACCGGACTCGTCCTGCTTGCGATGATTCTCTTAGGAACGTTTATCGCCCGCGTACTTTTAAGAAAACTGCGCATCATGCATATGCCGAAGCTCGCGCTGTCGGTGATGCTTCTTTCCCTATTCGTCTTTGCGGCGCTCGTTGTCGGCGCTCTGTACGGCGTTTTGACGGTGAAAAAACTTTCCATATTTCCGGTTCTCTTGCTTATCCTGCTCTCCGAGCGCATCATCGAACTCCACCTCGAGCGGAAAATGACTGAAACGACCATTATAACGGCGACTAACATAACGCTCGGTATCGCGGGTTTTTTCATTCTCTCCGCAAAACCGGTACAGAATATGATCCTCCTCTATCCCGAGCTTATATTTGTCCTGATTCCTTTGAATATCGCGATCGGACGGTATTTCGGTCTCCGGATATCTGAATATTTCCGCTTTAAAGATATATTGGAAAGATAAAGTCACATGATCAAAAGAGTAAAGGAACAATGAACAATTCTAAGAATCAGAATTACTAAATGCAGTACTATTCCTCAACTGCTGAATATCTTATTTCTTGATTTTGTTCTTTTGTTCATTTGTTAATTTGTTCCTTTGAGTTATTTTTATGGCAGTAAGTCAAGAAATCCTGGGCATGAATGCCCGCAACTATTTATATATCAGAAAATACAACACCGGCGACGCCAGGCACGCCGCGGATAATAAATTGGAAACAAAGCGCCGCCTGCTCGCCTACCACATCCCCACGCCGAAACTCATCATCACCTTTCCCACCCGCAAGAGTATCCTTTCGTACGATTGGCGGCAGCTGCCGCCAAACGGATTTGTGATAAAACCGGCGCGCGGCTGGGGGGGAGGCGGCATCATCGCCATGCAACAATGGGACGGAGTTCACGGTGAAACGATAACCGGCGAGAAAATCTCGCTAAAAACCCTTGAATCGCATTTGATCGATATTCTCGATGGCGCGTATTCACTGCAATACCTGCCGGATGTCGCTTTTATTGAAGAGCTCATTACACCCCATCCGTTTTTTAAAAAGCTCTGTCCCGTCGGACTGCCTGATGTCCGCATTATCCTCATGCACCGCATTCCGGTAATGGCTATGGTGCGGCTGCCCACGCGGGCATCAAACGGGAAAGCGAATCTCGCATTGGGAGCGCTCGGTATCGGCATCGATATGCGAACGGGAATAACCCTTCATGGTTATATGAAACATGAAGAATCACCCCATTTTATACCCGGAACAAAAATAAAGATCCACGGCATTAAAATTCCTCATTGGGATGAATTGCTATTGCTGGCGACGCGCTCGCAGGAGGCAAGTGAACTTGGCTTTGCCGGCATTGACATGGTCGTGGATGCCAAGCAGGGACCGATGGTATTAGAAGTGAATGCGCGACCGGGATTGAGCATCCAGAATACAAACCGCGCATCTCTGCGCACCCGTCTCGAGCGCGTGGAAAATATGGGCGACATGCCGCCGGAGCGCGGTGTAGAGGTTGCCAAGTCACTCTTCAGCGCCCCTTTTGCAGAAAAAGTTCCCCTGGAGCGGAAAACTATCGGCATCATCGAAGAAGTCACGATTGAAGCCCAGGAGACCATTCGCATCATTCCGGCTAAAATAGATACTGGCGCATTTCGGAGCTCAATAGACGAACGGCTTGCGTACGAACTCAGACTTCCTGTTCTCGATAAGACGGTGCATATCCATTCTGCTACCGGCCATCAGGCGCGCCCGAAAACAGCGGTCACTTTTATCCTGGCCGGCAAACGGATTCGCACCAACGCATCCCTCACCGACCGGTCGCAAATGAATTTTCCGATGCTCATCGGCAGGCGGGATCTTGGCGGATTTATCATCGATCCGATGAAAAATGCCCCGCAGCAAGAAGTCACGGATTACCATGAACCGATTAACACGACCGACCGATTAACCCATGAACAACGTAACAACCAACGGTAAGTTAACGGTAAGTTAACGGTAAATTAATGGTTAATTGGTTATTTGGTTATTCGGTGAAAATTCATGCTTGATCCAAAAACGAAATCCAAACTGGACGTTCTCGCAAAAGAACTCGCGCGTGTACGAAATCAGCTCTCGTTTAGTACGTCTCTTCTCACGCCGGTAAACTACCGCGAGGAGCGGGAGAAATTTTTTCAGAACAGCAAATCGAATCCTCAATTTATATATAAACGCCCTGCCGATGACCCTTCCGTACACCGGCGGCTCCTGGTGCTTACTGAACAAATACGGGATACCGCGCTCCCTCGTGAAATCTCCTCGTATTTGCGGCATTTTGCAGAAGATTTACATCACGCGTATCTCACGCGATGGGCAATCGGGACACCTGTATTTGCAAAATACGCAAAACGCATGTACCCCTACTCTATCCGTTCTGCAGATGCGCTCATACGCCGGCTGCCGGATTTCTCCTTTGCCGAGGTAACGGGTGAACCGCTGCATACGGCCGAAGAGATGAGGCTTATGTTCCAGCAGTATATTTTTGCTCATCCGCATATTTCTACTGTCAACGTCACCGTCGATTATCTGAACGACCATACCGTGCGCGCCGGACACCGGCGGCTGACGATCGGCGCGGCTATCAAGCGCAACCGGAAAAACGTCAAACGGCTTATCGTCCATGAAATCGAATCGCATCTGCTGCAGCGGCACAATCTCCATATTGCCGACAGCGCGCTCTTGCGGCTGCAGCGCTTTAGCGAAAAAGAACTCTATTCCGAGGGCTTGGCGATATTCAATGAAATATACACGGGCCTTCTGACAAAATCTGCCTATGAGTATTATTACTACCGCTTGAAGGCAGTTGAACTGATCGATCGAAGTTTTCGGGAAATATTTGATGAATTGACGTATCACATCGGCGACAAAAAGGCATTTCTTATCACGTCCCGCGTCAAACGGGGCATGGGAGATACATCCCGCCCCGGAGGCTATCCCAAGGATGCGGCTTACCTTCTCGGATTTCAGGAAGTGCACGAATATCTCAAGAACGGCGGCCCTTACGAACTGTTATATTTATCGCGGGTGCCTGATCTGGGACAATTACTGCTGAAGTACGATCTCCTTCCCCGCTACCGCTTTGCCCTGCCGGGGTTTTGGAAGAAAGAATGAAGTATTAATTCGTATTCGTATATTCGTATCTATTCGTAATTAGTAGTATTATGAAACGCGTTGTCTGCCGCTATCCGCAAAAGGTACTCTGGTGGCGGTCAATCGAATCGTCGAATCCGTTGGAGATGTTTAGCGCCAAAACAGCGGGGAAAATTCGAAAAACGCAAAAACTTGCAGCCGCTCACGGATTTCAATTTATCATTGAGCCGGTAACTGAAGATTTTCTTGATCGTTTCGAGCCAATCTATAGTGATTTTATTCAACATATAAGCGGCACGTTGCATGACGTACGCTCGGCAATTCTGCACGCGAAGCATCACTATCCTTACCAGGTGATAAGTTTTTATCAAAAGAAAAACCTTTTGGGTGCTCTTATTTTCAGCAATCGACCAGATCATCTTGCCGTCGCTTACCGCGTAGTTCCCCACCGACTACCCATACAAACACCGATTAGTATAAGTTATGTTGGCGAGATGTATTTTAACCAGTACGCCGTAGACCAGAAAAAACGATTTATAACGCACGGTAGTGATCGAAATTGTTATGGCCATGCATTGGCACTCGGTCTTGCCGATTATAAGTACCGCATCGGCTATGCGCCGCGCTTAACGCCAAAATTTAGCGATGTGCCGCCTGAAGAATATTTTGATTGGGATGAAAAAAGCGTCGTGTATATATTATTACAACCATCAAAAGGAGAAATCATAGCCGACGCGCTTCTGCTTGCACCCTCAAAAAAAGTGGCAACTGAAACGCTGACACAGTATGCGATGTTTCAAAAGCCGCCTTCTCCCCGGCTTACCATGAAGTATTAGGAACACAACTTATGCAGAATTCGTCATTCTATCCGTCAGCTGATGGACAGGATCTCCTATTCTTTAACGGTAGACTCAAAATTGGTATAGTCTTTAATGATAAGGGGAGGTGTTGAGCCTTCAAAGGCTACTCCTTCCTGATGTAGTCGTTTTAGATCGATAAGATCGCATAAATTATGACGATGCCCCTTGACAATGGAATAATTTTTTGTATGATAGAGATTATCGGTATGAATACGTTAGCGACATCTCTTACTATCAAGCCATCTATCCTTCCGTGTAGAAGGTTGGCTTGGCATGGATGATCCGCTAACAAGACGAGAATCATAGCTAAGCCTCCTTTTAAAGGGAGGTTTTTTTGTGATACGAATATTATCTATTGTAGATTGATGATTGATGAGTGTCCCGCTAAGCGGGATCCCGCTCTGCGGGACAGATTGATAAAAAAAATCATAAATCTTAAATTATAAATCTGAAATTATATGAAACGCATATTGGCCGTCTTTGCCCATCCGGACGACGAAACATTCGGTCCTGGCGGCACGCTGTTGACCTGGGCAAAAAAGGGGTACGAAATCCACCTTCTCTGTGTGACGCACGGCGAAAACGGCATGAATAACACAAAACATCACACGGCGCACGTGCGGGAGAGAGAATTGAAAAAAGCGGCGAAGATTCTGGGCATTGCCCGCGTCGAATTTCTTGACTTTATCGACGGCACTATCGGCAATCATGACATTCCCCGGCTTCGCGAAAAAATAACGGCGAAAATAAGGACGTTTCAGCCGCACCGCATCCTGACATTTGATCTGACCGGCGTCTCCGGACACCTCGACCACGTCGCCGTTGCCAACGCGGTAACGAGTGCATTTGATAAAACCGGCATTGCCGACGAGCTCTATTACTGGACGCTGTCACGGGAAGATTCAGAACTGGTCAAAGATTATTTTATTCACTTTCCCGCGGGAAGGGAGTTGGCTGAAATTGACAAGACTGTAGACGTCTCGCCGGTATGGGAAGAACGCCTGCAAGCGATGTGGTGCCACGAATCGCAGAAAAAGGACATAGAGGAGATTCTGACAGAATGGCATCAGCGCGGCACCAAGAAAGAATATTTTTTGATCAGGAAAAGGAAATAACAGAGTATTGTTTACAGAATCTGTCGAATTAATCCACATGAAATATTGCGAAGGAGAGCCGGGAATACAATGCCCTGACGGATCTTTGTTTACCCCCATAGGTGATTGTTCGCTCTTGCAGGGCGATCCGTTCAATGATCATGATTCCGGCCCGTGTGCGGTTGAAGTGACTGCACAGGACCAAATCCGCATCATTCCTCCCGGATGCGTTGCGGTCCTCGCAAGCGGAGGATGCCGAAAATACCCTCAGCTGAAACCTGGTGATACATTCACGATATGATTTCCGTTATGTCTCAAAACCCGAATCGCCGTCTTTTTATCGCCCTTCCTGTTCCTCATGAAATACAGTGCTCGATGCACGAGGCGCTGACAATGGTACGGGAAAAATTTTCCGATCTCCGCTTCGAGCCGCCGGAAAAGCTCCACTTAACGATCAAATTTCTCGGCTGGACGGACAAAAACGCTTCGGACATCGCGGAAAAACTGATGCCTATCGCGCGTCGAACGCCAATAATTCCTTTACAAACTACAACTCTTGGCGCGTTTGCGGGGACTCGTATCGTCGCTTTTATTGGCTTGCAGCCTTATCAACCACTCATCGAACTTGCCGTAAAGATCGATGATGCCATGGTGAGCGCAGGATTTCAGGAAGAATCAAGATCATTCCACCCGCATATCACCCTGGCCCGCAGGACGGGAAAAACGTATGCCCACTGGCGCGAAACTGCGCGACAGATAAAAAAATTTCCGGTGACTGATACTATTCGCTTTTCCGCCGACCGACTTGCATTGATGGAGAGTACATTAACCCCGCGCGGATCGGTATATCAAACTATTAAAACGCTTCGGTTTATGACAATCGAAAAAAAATGTGTCACTGATGTGGACAGCTGTTTGACAAAAACAGGCACGTGATGTATAGTAGTGGTGTATGTTACAGCGAACGAATATTTATCTGCCAAAATCCATGCTCTTGTATCTGAAACAAGAGGCAAGACAACAACGCACCACTCTCGCGCAGTTGGTAAGAAGTATATTGTCTGAAAGCATAAAAAAACCAAGGACGAAAAAGACGTGGGCAGAATCTCTTCTGGAACTTGCTAATAACGCTCCCAAAGGACGCTATACAGATTTGAGCATCAATCATGACGAATACCTCTATGGGAGCAAGCGGATTAAATAATCTGTACCTTGACGCAGACGTGTTGGTAGGTTTGAACGTACAAATAGACGTTCATCACACAAATGCAATCCTTCTCCTCTCCACCGTGGCAAAAATGAAACCACCGCCTTCCCTATACGTCGGATTCAATATCCTTCTTGAAGCGTTTACAATGATTAGTCAACGGGAAAGTAAACAACAAGCTCAAAAACTGCAATCTGAAGTCCGATCAGGACGCTATACGATCATTATTCCTGATGAAGAACTCATTGACAGAGCAGAAGAGCTGTTTTTCTCTATTCCGTCAAAAAATGTCTCCTACAGCGACTGTATGAGTTTTGCCATCATGGAGAAGTATAAAATCGAATACGTGCTCTCTTTTGATATCCACTTCAAGAAGCAAGGGTTTAGAAGAATCGGAATTGATTAATTTCTATACTATAAATTCCATCACTTGTGAAATCCAATGCATAGAGAAATTACCGCAGAAGTTTTTTGAGTCTTTTATCGAAGGTCAGTACTGTTTCTTTTTTGCCAATTTGAACAAGATACGCATCGGTAAAATCAAGATTCTTCTCCTTCATGAGAAGCAACGCGTCAATCACTACTCGGTTACTCACTTCAATACAGGTAATATTTGACATAGAAAGCAGTCGGAGCAGCACGGGAATGAATGTTCGTTTGTCCAGTGAGTAAAAATTCTTCAATACCCAGAGTATCTCGTTTATGACCAAAATGGAAATTTCTCCGTGCACTGCTCGTTTCTCTATCTGATCCATTATCTTCAGGGCACGGTCATACTCATCTCCCCCACCGCCGACAATGAACCGAACAATGATGTTCGTGTCGAGAATTTGTCTCATCATAACCGCTTTGCAATTTCTTTTGCTGCCAATCGCTTGGTTTCTTCCATCACCTGGTCAAAGGGAATATTCAATTTCTCTGGTGGCACGTATTTTGTTAAGCACCCGCCGAGCTCTTCAACGAGAGATTTCTTTTGAGGGCGCAGCGTAACTGCATCATGTTTCTGCAATTCAAGTATCAATCGTCCCCCTTTAGGAATCTTGAGCTGTCTGACTAATGCAGCAGGAAGTGTAATCTGATTTTTAGATGATAGTTTTACCGTATACATAGAGTCCATTACCTGTAGTTTTCGAATAATCACCGTATACCTAACGGAGTGGTATGCTTTACTTTTATCAAATTGCTTTACCTTTGTCAATGAGTAAAGAATTGCAAAGTCCCAAAATTCTACTCCCCATCCAACTTTGTCTCCGGATAAAAGGCAGCCCATGAGAACCAGAATCCGCGCTCGGGAATAATTTCTTCGCCGGTGTCTTCGCGCATGACTGATACTTCACCGGTTGGTTTTCGCGTGATCGTAATCGGTGCACCGCCCACGGTATCAGAGAATATTCCATCGCGAATTAACCCATCCTGCGAGTACGCGGCAGCCTGATCATTAATGACGACACCGTAGATGACGGCCTTTTCATGCAATCTCGCATCCGTATGCACGACGCCGAAACCCAGCTCGCGGCTTGACTCATAGTTGCCATACGGATAGATATCGTAGAGAGAACTATCGCCGCTCGGGCGCGTGAGACTTTTTGTGTCGGGATGGGAAAACTTCCACTGTCCCCACGTGGTAGTCGTCAACGGAACTTTTGGTAGCTTTGTACCGGGATGGTCTCCGACAATCTGTTCTCCTCCCTGCTGTTGCCACAGGGAATTATCTGCCCGGTTGTACATTACCAGATTGCTGTTTACGAGTTTTCCGGAAACGCCGAAGGTAACGATATTCCCGTTGACGGTTCTTTCAAATGCAATCGCTGTGCCACAAAGCGGACAAAAGGTGACGAGTACCGGCGTTCCGCCGACTACATCATTGACGATCTCGTGCCGGTTTAATATCCGTTGCGGATAGGAGCGCACATCCCCGTTGATGGATATGCCGAAAACCAAATCATTATCCGATAGCCACGCATTTGCTTCCTGCACGCTTTCAAATTGCGGTTCGTCAATCGACACGAGACAGTCTTTACCGCCAATGCACCCTTGGCGGATTTTAGTTATATCGATACTGGCACGATCCTGGGTAATCTGAAAGTTGCCGGTGATAAAATCCTGAAAGTTATCGAGCGTAGTAAACGATCCTGCTCCTGCGGACATACTGCCATCTTCGGTAGTTTTCCGGTTTCCTAAAAGACCGGCAATATTTGCCGCCAATGTGGCGGAGATTAAAAGAGCCAATAAAATCACCGATACTGACATCCATGCAGGAATAATGACTTTTACCGGCTGTGGAGGACTTTTTTCTATCGTATGGTCTTTCTTTTGTTGCATCGGATGGGTAATAAATGAGAATCACCGCGCCAACCTTCGATTATTACCGTTCAGCTACATGATCCGTTCCAGCATTTCATGTATACCCCTCTGCTTTCAAAATGCAAATGGTATACCGAACGGAGCTTTGATTTTGTCAATAGTCTATTCTGTCAGAATTACCTGATTCTCATTTTGAAAGCTACGGTGGGTATACAATATTTATTGCAAAATCAAAGCAGAGTGGTATATTTCGTCTTCAGTCTTCGGACCGAATTTGATCTCCTGCACGATGCCGGAAGAATCGATAAAAATGGCTACCGGCATGACTGATAATCCTTGTGTTGCCATTTTATAGAGAGCGCCTGACTGATCCTGCATGAGCGGATACGTTACGCCTTGCTCTTGGGCAAATTGCGCACCGCGAGCGATGCTTTCGCCTGAATCAGTGCGGTGAATGCCGATAATCGCTATCTCGTCGCCGTATTGCTGATGAATGCGCTCTAATACCGGCATCTCGTCGCGGCAAAAGACGCACCATGCCGCCCAAAAATCGAGGATTATCGGTTTTCCGAAATAATACGACAGCCTGACCGGCATATGGTCAAAATCGACCGTGTCGAAGTTCGGCGCAGGTTTTCCAACCGTAAATACCCCGGATTCACGCGCGGTGCGCGTCGTATCTGAATAGGAAAATGGCGAACGGAAATAGAGCGCTCCGAGAAGAGAGGCAATGACCAGAGCACCGATAACGAGGGGAATTCGCTTCAACATAACATCCGTGCTCATCGTACCACAGAAACGGGAATAAAAACAAGAGCTCCTTACTTTGTAGTGGCGCAATTTATGGCGCCTTAACGAGACCGCTCTTGCCTCGCGCTGTATACTATCATCGGATGACAAAGTCGGAGTTTCAAAAAATTCACGAATCAGCTATTAAGCCGCTCGATGAATTGCTTATCACTACGGTTGGACCGCTTATAAGTACAAAGGATGACTATCAATGGCTTAAGAGTTGTCCGGCAGACGAATTTCCCCTGCCGTTTGTAGTACTGTACCCCCAGCTCTTGTTTGAAGAACCTGACTCGCGTCCTGCATTTGCGCCAAACGCACGTCGTGCGATTTTACAGTTCGTCCATAGATTTGAAGAGCTGAAACCACGACTTGGCTCTGCGTATAGCAGTCAGTGTGAAATGAACTGGCAAACATTGGATAGATTGGACAAAATGCAAATCTTTTATGCAAAAAAGTTCACAACCCAATATCATGATGATACTGTTCCGGTAATGTGTCCTTTTGATTCCCGAACAGGAGAGGCGCTTCATCTCGCGTTATTAGATGTCGATTGGTATTTGGAGATCATGTATAAAAAATCAGATGAGATGCAAAGCATACTGCAGTCCTTTGGAAACCAGATCATCCCTGTGCGTTACCAGCAATGGGTCGATGGGATCGTGGTACATCCGCTGTTCTTTAATGTTACGCATTAAAGTCAAACACCTTTAAGCCGGTCTTATCGTCATGGATTTTCAATAAGGGAGGGAGGGAAACGAGATACATCTCAAGCGTTCCGGAAACGCGCGCTTCGACCAGGTGCCCGCCGAACGCGCGCATTTTGCTATCGGAAAGCGTGATGTGCGCATGGACAATTATTTCGCATGTTTTTTTGTCAATTGCTATGCTTCCGGTAATATTGGTCACCTCATATGCATAAGACAATTCCTGTGTCCGATAGTGCTTTGTTACTACGTTATAATGGGCTAATTCGACTTGATCTATTGCCCCGATCCCGTAGAAAAATCCGCCGGATATTTTCTTCTTTTTACAAAACGAGGTAAGAGAATCTATCACTGACTCTCCACGCGCAAGACGGATAACCCAATGATCGGTATCGATACTTTTTGCTTGCATAATCTATTCGCTATTTCCTATGTGGATATATCAACTTAAACCATAATATGCTCGGTACTACGGCGATAAGAATGAGCCATACAATAAATGCAACAGTAAATGCGAGAGGAATCGATGCAATAATATCTAATACTATATTATTCGGAATGAGTCGATAACCTTCAACGACAAAAAAAGTGCCCCATAGAAAAAGGCGTAAAAGAGAATGATTCCTTCTCCAATAACAAATAAGATAATCCGGAGAGTTCTATTCATATCTTGCGTTAATCGTGTGTTTTAATCTCGCGCTGATCATATTGCTCAAAACGGTTCGAAGTGGATTCGTTCCTCCGGAACGTGATTTTCACGCAAAAATAAGAGTACGCCTTCAACCATTTTAGGCCCTCCGCAAATGTAAAAGTGAGTCTGGTCGCTTGTCAATAATTGTTTATCGATGCAGGACTGCACATAGCCCTGACATCCTTTCCATACCTCTGTTGGCTTTGATAACGTAAGCATGAAATGGAAATTCGGCTCGGTCTGCTCGAGCTGTTCAAAATATTCTTTCCAGAATATATCTTCTTCAAACCGGAACGTCATATAGAGAAACATTTGCCGGCGTCCGGCGTCTTTGTTCGCCGCCTGATTTTCAAGAAGACTTTCGATCATCGCTTTAAAGGGTGCGATGCCGGTACTTGCCGCCAGAAATACGATGTTGCCCGTATCCTGCGCGAGGCCGAATCGTCCCATCGGGCCAGAAAATCGTACCTTGTCACCGACGACGAGCTGTGAATAATATTGGCTGCCCGGCCCGCCCGGCCCGACATCAATGAGTAAATCAATCGTCGTACTGCGGGAAGACGTTGAGGCGATTGAATATTGGCGCTTTGCGCCACCGCTCACCTCAACATTTATAAATTGCCCTGCCTTAAATGAAATCGTCTGGGGATCAATAAGCTTGAGAGTTACGAGGAATACTTTCGGTGAAAATTGTTCTTTGCGGTAAACCGTGGCCTGATAATAGTGCGATTTGTCCATACTGGATAGTGTAGCACGCACGTCTTCGGTTTTACAATGGGGGCTCCTGTACATGTGGCTTCGCAAATCGCGCCATCACGTCTGACTTGGTCTGACGGGATAAACCGCCTTATGCAACCCATCTGCTGCAATAGCGAATAGCTCATCAGTATCTCGTTAGTAATTCGTTATTGTTGAAAGGAGTAAAGATTAATGATGAAAAACTGGATAAAGAAAAAATTTCCTCAATTATTCCTTCGATGGGATACTTTACTCAATAACTTATATTTTGCGAATCGATAGGAGCAAAGAATGGAGATTTTCCCTTCGGTGTCAGCGTCAGTCTCGTAGCAGGATTAATCCTCTTCCGACACGACGGGAGTTTTATAGCGGGTTATATAACCCATCTGATACGGTACCTCGATTTACTCGGGCAATAAAAGATTTAATAGCTGATGAACTTAATCAACGTCCTGCTGTTATAGAGGCGACAGAAAAAGCTATCTTCTCTTTTTAAGAATAACACCTGCGTCAATTTATAAATCAACATCGACATCAACATGACCTGCGCTCGATTTTGCTTTACCAACGATCTAAACTAAAATTGCCTGCGTAAGTCCTGTAATGTATTAATCCTTTCTTTTCAGAGAGTGCTTGGCATGTAATATTGCGAGCTCAGCTTCTATTTCTTGTATACGTTCTCTATCAATTTCCTCTTGCACAAGACTACTTACCGTATCATCGCCTGCTTGAAACTCAGCAGATGTATCGGGAGTTTTCAGGGCATTTATTCGTTCAAGTAAGTTTTTGAGCGCTACTTCTGGAATCTCTGTGCTTTCACTCATGTGATCCATATTTGATACTTCAATTGGTAGAACTGTATCTTTTTTATCTGATATTTTTTTAGGTCGTCCACCGCGTAATTTTTGTATCTCACCAGTTTGTATAAGCTCGCGCGCCAAAGATTTTACCCTATCTATTGAAAGAGAAAGTAGTCTTGCAATTTCAGCATTTCCATTACTTTGATTTCTAAGCTCTTTCACTTTCGAAAGAAACTCTTCTCTTACCGTTGATATTCCTACTGAGGCACGTAAAGGTTTTATAACACCAGCCCGAATGAGCCGACTTGCCATAAATCCTACAGTCTGCCGATTAATAGATAGCTGTTTCGCGATTTGTGCATTTGTTAGTCCTTTTTTTCTTAATTCTTCTACCTTCTCGTACATTTTTCCTTTTGGGACTACGACGTTTGGAT
>DATEBW010000097.1:0-5543 GCA_035287165.1 Patescibacteria group bacterium
TCGTTCGCACCACCCGGGTGGGGACGGAATAAAAAATCCACTCATGATAAGTGGATTTTTTATTTAATGTCCCCAGTTGCGGGGCATGGAGTTGAACCATGTCTAGGAGATTATGAGCCTCCTGTGCGGCCGTACACTACCCCGCGTGTAAATACGCACCCAGTATACCACAATTGACCGCTTGCCTCAATCGTGGTAAAATCAGTTCATGACCAAGCGCATTTTGACCGGTGATCGCCCCACCGGCCGTTTACACCTCGGGCACTACATTGGCACCCTTGCCAACCGCGTCGCGCTCCAAAGCAAATACGAAATGTATATATCGATTGTCGATCTCCATAGTCTGACCGACCGGATCGATGACCCGAAAAAAACAAAAGATATTTCCAATAACGTCCGTGAGTTGATGCTCGATTATCTTGCGGTCGGGATCAATCCTGATAAAACCATCATACTGTTGCAGTCTGCCATTCCGGAAATTACCGAATTATTTTCTATCCTGATGAGTCTGGTAACTATCGCCCGCTGTGAGCGGTTGCCGGCACTCAAAGAAAAAATCAGGGATCAAAAGATACAGCACCCGTCCATGGGCCTTTTGAATTATCCGATTCTTCAGGCAGCCGATATTTTGTCTCTGCGCGCACATCTCGTGCCGGTCGGCAAAGACCAGGAATCTCATATTGAATTTGCCCGCGAAATCGCCAAGACTTTCAACCGGCTTTATGGAAAAAAAGACGATCCTATATTTCCCGAACCGGAAGCGATCATTGGCGACCTGCGCACCCTCCCCGGCACCGACGGCACGGCAAAAATGAGCAAAAGCCTTAATAATGCGATTTTTCTTTCGGATGAGGCGAAAGTGGTAGAGGAAAAAGTCATGAAAATGTACACCGATCCCAAGCGGATTCACGCTTCCATTCCGGGCTCTGTAGAAGACAATCCGGTATTCATTTATCATGAATATTTTACGAAAGACAAGGCAATGGTAGAAAAACTTGCGATGCGCTACCAGGCGGGGAAAGTCGGCGACGTCGAAGTAAAAAAACTTCTCGCGAACTCGATCAATACTTTTTTGAATCCTATCCGCTTCAGGCGTAAAAATTTTGCCGAGCAACCTGGTTTAATTGAGAAAATCATCACTGAAGGAACGAGGAAAGCGCATCAGGAGGCAAAGGAAACACTCCTCCTCGTCAAAAAGGCAATAGGACTACCGGTGCTTTATTAGTAAATGTAACGATTATCTTTGCCCGTTACACCATTCTCAACTTTAGCTAGCCAATTCTCGTCTCATGTTATACTGCGCGTGTCTATGAAAACCAACGACACTAAAACCAATAATAATCGTAAAAACGGCAAGAGCCGCAACGGGAAAAACGGCCGTATACTCAAGCTGTTTGAATTGCAATTTTCGTTTAAAGACGTCGTCCTCTGGCTGTTGCTTGCGCTGATCGTTTTTTCACTGTTTAACGCATTCCGCGATCCGGCTGCGCGGATGCCGGAGAAACCGTTGAGCGAAGTAATAAACGATATTAAAGAACAGGAAGTCGCTGAAATTCAGGTGGAGGATCTCCGGCTGGTGCTCACGTATAAAAACGGCGACGAGTTTATTTCGTACAAAGAACCCCAACTCTCCTTGTTTGAATTGTTTAATCAGGAAAACATCGACCCGGCGGCGGTAAAAATTGAAGTCGTCGATACGACTCCGGCGGCCGCGTTCTGGAACTTTATCGGCAATTTAATTCCCACCCTTTTGTTTATCGGATTTTTCATATTCATGATACGGCAGGCACGCGGCGCGCAGGATTCACTCTTTTCATTCGGCCGCTCCGGCGCGCGCCTGTACAACAAACATATGCCGAAAGTGACGTTTGCCGACGTTGACGGGGTGGATGAGGCGAAAGAAGAGTTACAGGAAGTGGTCGACTTTCTGAAACGGCCGAAGAAATATCTGGATCTCGGCGCACGGACGCCGAAGGGCGTACTGCTCATCGGCCCCAGTGGTACGGGAAAAACTCTCCTGGCAAAAGCGGTCGCCGGCGAGGCTGGCGTTCCTTTTTTCAGCATGGCGGGCAGCGAGTTTATGGAAATGCTCGTCGGCGTCGGCGCTAAGCGCGTCCGTGATTTATTTGAAAAAGCAAAACATCAGCAGCCCTCTATCATCTTTATCGACGAGGTCGATGCCATAGGACGCCGCCGAAGCGTTGGACTCATGGGAGGACACGACGAACGCGAGCAGACCTTAAATCAGATTTTGGTGGAAATGGACGGGTTTGATCCGCGCGCTCATGTTCTCGTCATCGCGGCGACAAACCGTGGCGACCTTCTTGACCCGGCGCTCCTGCGCCCCGGCAGATTTGACCGGCGCATTATCCTGGAACTGCCCGATATGGCAGGCAGAGTAGCTATACTCAAAATCCACGCACGCGGAAAACCACTTGCGCCAGGCGTGAATTGGGATAAGGTCGCCAAGCGTACCGTCGGTTATTCAGGCGCCGATCTCGAAAACATGCTGAATGAAGCAGCGATTACGGCGGCGCGCGAGGATAAAAAAGTGATCGACATGAAGGACATAGAAGAGGCAGCGACTAAAGTAAAACTCGGTCCGGAAAAGAAGCGCCTCCAGTCAGATTTAGACCGCAAAATGACGGCATACCATGAAGCCGGACACGCCGTGGCAACCTATGTCCTGCCGAGCACCGATCCGGTACACCGCATCTCCATTGTCTCGCGCGGTATGGCGCTGGGCTATACGCTGATCCCGCCGGACCGCGACCGGATCCATGAAACAAAAACACAGCTCTTAGACCGTATTACCGCTATGATGGGCGGCAGGGCGGCAGAAGAGCTCGTTTTCGGCGATATCACGTCCGGCGCGGCGAACGATTTTGACCAGGCCACGCGTATTGCACGGCTCATGGTGGAAGAATACGGCATGAGCGATGTCGGCCCGATCAATTTTGGCCCTGATATGGACGTAACCGAATGGGGCAAGCGGTTCTTTGAACAACAGCCCATTTCTCCCGCCATGCAGGAGAAAATCGATACGGAGATTAAAAAATTTCTGGATACCGCGTATAAACAGGCCGCGGATATTTTGAAAAAACACCGTAAAGAGCTCGATGCGGTCGCCGAGGCCCTCATCGCAAAAGAAACGATCGAGTCAGAAGAATTTGAAAAATTGATGAAAAACACTTGATGAGCACGTGATGAAAACGAGATGAGCACATGAAGCCAATAAAAAAGCCCATTCTCTACGAACAGCTCACCTATCAAATTATCGGTATCGCTCAAAATATTCACCGCGAACTCGGACCTGTCCACAAGGAAATTGTTTATCAGCGTGCACTGGACGAAGAACTGAAAAGTTCGCAAATGCAATTTGACAGAGAAATCGCACTTCCTATTTCATATAAAGGTAAGAAAGTCGGTATCTATAGACCTGACTTTCTAATAGATAATAAAGTTATAGTAGAAATTAAAGCACTTGAATTTCTTCCTCAAAATACGCTTACTCAGCTAAGTTATTATTTAAAGGGTACCGACTATAGAGTAGGATTATTGCTCAATTTTGGTACCCAAAGTTTACAAGTCAAAAGAAGAATTTATGGATAAAGTATCAAGTGCTCATCATGTGTTAAAATCACGTGCTCATCATGTGTCTAAGTCACGCGCTCATCTCGTGTTAATAGACGGTAATGCGGTCCTCCACCGTGCATACCACGCGCTGCCTCCGCTCACCGACAAAGAAGGAAATGAAACCCATGCGATCTACGGGTTTTTGTCCATGCTTCTCAAAATCGTTGCAGATTTAAAGCCGACACACCTCATCGTCTGTTTTGACCGCCCCGAACCGACGTTCCGCAAAAGCATGTACGTCGGCTATCAGGCGCACCGCCCGAAGATGGATGATTCACTCGCCACACAGCTGAACCGAACGAAAGAAGTCGTAGCGGCGATGAACATACCCATATATGAAATAGCGGGATATGAGGCGGATGACGTGATCGGAACACTTGCGAAGCAAGCAGACAATCGACAATCGACAATCAACAATCAACAATTCCTAACAATTATCATCACCGGAGACCGGGACATACTCCAATTGGTTGATAACCATACGAAAGTCTACATGCCGATTCAGGGGTTAACGAACGCCAAACTCTACGACGAAGAGGCAGTTGTTGAAAAATTCGGCGTTAAGTCATCACAAATCGTTGACTATAAAGCATTGGCTGGAGACGCGTCCGATAATTATCCGGGGGTCCGCGGTATCGGTCCGAAAACGGCAAGTGAACTCTTGCAGAAATTCGGCACGATTGAAAACGTCTATCAGGCGATTAAAGACAAGACACTCGCGGCGAACGGACTATCCGAAAAAGTATTAAAGGCACTGACCGAATATGCCGAAGATTGCGTGATGGCCAAAAAACTCGCAACGATCATAACGGATGCACCGGTAACATTAGAATTGGCGAAAGCTGAAGTGCATGATTTGGCTACTAATGAGGCACTCGCCGAACTGGAACAATTGGGATTTTCGAGCATTATGAAGCGACTGTTATCGTCCGGCCAAACGAACAATGAAACCAAGCAAAAGAGTGAAGAAACAAAGAAAGAAGAACAATCAGGAGAACAATTGTCATTTATATGAATAAAAATCAACTAAAAGATGTTCTTTCCTTTTTTCATGATTCGGAGAAATTAAAATCTGTCTTGCGTCATAGCTGGTTATCGAGTGGCCGTCAGGAAAGTGACCCGGAACACAGCTGGAGAATGGGCATTATGGCAATGGTCTTTGCACCTCACCTGGAAGATCCTGTTGATTTATCGCGAGTTCTTCCTATGTGTATGATCCACGATATCGTTGAAGTATATGCAGGAGACTATCCTGCATGGAACAACAAGCCTGTTAATAAAGAGGAATTAGAGCGTGAGAGTTTACGCAAATTAACTCAACATTTACTTCCAGCAACAGCTCAATACTTTCATGAATTATGGGAAGAATTTGAAGCAGGAGAAACTAACGAAGCAAAATTTTCAATTGCATTAGATAAACTTGAAGTAATAATGCAACACAATGAAGCTCCGATAGATACTTGGAATAAACAGGAATATGAATTTAATCGGGTATATGGAACAGAAGAAACAAATTACGATCAATTACTCCGGACATTCCGTCGACTACTAAAAGAAGAAACAGACGGAAAAATTGAAAAAGAAGGTAAACAATGAAGATTGCAATCGCCCACGATTTCCTGAAGGAATACCGTCCCAGAAATCAGAACAAATAAGTAAGCAGTTATCGTTTGTGTAACCTCAACGTCGTTCCCGCGCTGTGCCCGTTGGGTCTTACTTGCCCTGCGACGTCTTTTGTGACTTGTGTGGTTGAAACACCGCGAGGCATTCGCCTTCATGCAAGTGGTATCCCCGCTTCGTCTTCGCCGTTCGGTACTTGCTTCGTTTTGGTGAGCGCGTCTTACCCATACTCAATTACTCTATCATATTCCCTCTCGACAAACTCCAATCTGCCAGTGTAAATGTTA
>DATEBW010000098.1:0-10293 GCA_035287165.1 Patescibacteria group bacterium
AATAATTTTTCTTTAGAGATCATATTCTTTTCAAAATTATCTCCTGTACTTGTTTCGCATCTGCCTTTCCTTTGGAAAGCTGCATTACTTTTCCGATTATCACGCCGATTGCCTGTTGCCTGCCGGATTTATAATCAGAAACTGCTTGGGGAAGCTGAACAAATGCCTCATCGATCCACTTCGTAATTTCGCCTTCATCTGAAACTTTTGACTGCAGTTCTGACGCAAGTTTTCTGATGAATATTTCGGGAGTTACTTTTGTAATATCGACTTTCTTGTTTATGATAAGTCCCGCAAGGGTATCCGAATTCATTGATTTAATGATTTCATAATTTAATGATTTAATGAAAAAAGAGTAAAGTTTTGAGTCTCCTGCAATGAGTTTCGCGTACTCTTTCCTGACCTTATATTCCACAACAAGCTGTTCTTCAACTTGCGTTGGCAACATCGGCAAATGTCTCTGAATTTTTTCTATTTCTTCATCGGTAAACTTCACCGGCGGAATGTCGGGTTCGGGAAAGTAACGGTAGTCCGCTGCCTCCTCTTTACTGCGCTGGGAAACGGTTGCCTTTTTACTTTCGTTCCATCCGCGCGTTTCCTGTTTCGGCGTTTCGCCTTGTTCGAGTAATTTAATATGCCGCTCAACTTCAAAATCGATTGACTTTTTCGCAAACCGAAATGAGTTAATATTTTTAACTTCTACTTTATATTTCGGGAAATCTTTCTCTTCGATAATGCTGTTAGCAGTAGCACGAGCGTGCCGTGAGCCGTTAGCTAATAACACTGATATGTTCGGTTCTATCCGCATACTCCCCTTCTCCATATCCGCGTCTGAAACGCCGAGGCTTCGGACTATCGCATGCAGCTGTTTCATAAACGCAACAGCCTCATCACTGCTCCTGATATCCGGTTCGGTGACAATTTCAACCAGCGGAACGCCGCTGCGGTTGAAATCTATCCTGCTTTGGTTTCCCGACGTATGCAGCAATTTTCCCGTATCTTCCTCAAGATGCACGCGGCGAATTCTAATACTTTTTGAATCGGCCTTTTGCTGTTTGCCCTCCGAGTCGGAGGGTATGCTGTTTGCTGTCTGCGGAATTTCTAAATAACCATTCACGCAAAATGGTTGATCGTATTGTGAAATCTGATACCCTTTGGGAAGATCGGGATAAAAATAATTCTTGCGGTCAAACTTTGATTCCTTGTTTATAGAACAATGAAGAGCCAGACCGAGCAGAATAGTCCACTCGATTGCCTGCTTGTTGGGAACCGGCAATGCGCCGGGAAGACCTAAACAGACAGGACAAACATGCGTGTTGGGAGTTTTCCCAAAATAATCCGCGTCACACGAACAGAACATTTTACTTGCTGTTTTCAACTCTACATGGGTCTCTAACCCTATAATTGCTGTGTATTTTTTATCCTCTTCCATTTTTCGTATCTATCTACTACGATGATATGTATCATTGTAGTAAGCCTATAATTTGGTACTTTGTAGCTGTGCGATCTTAGCGTTTTAATCTCATGTGATATTAGCCTTCGTCCCGAACCCAAGGGATTTCGCGATTACAAATTTGGTCTCCTTATTTGCCAATCCGTAATTTCCTGATACTTTTTTCCCAGCGTAAACAAAATCTCTTCTCCCATCTGCGGCCCGATAAGCTGCATCCCGATAGGCAATCCGCTCCTGGTAAATCCTGCCGGCAGCGCCAGAGATGGTATCCCGGCTAAATTAACAGGCCCGGTCAACACATCGCACATATACATCGCGAGCGGATCGTTTACTTTTTCTCCAAGCCTGAAGGGCGGAGTCGGCGAAACCGGCGCAACGAGGACGTCTACTTTTTCAAACGCCTTTTCAAAATCCTGTTTGATGAGCGTACGGACTTTCATAGCTTTTTTATAATACGCGTCATAATAACCGGTTGATAAAGCATACGTTCCGAGCATAATACGGCGTTTTGCTTCGTCGCCAAACTGCGTCCGGTCATGACCGTATCGAATGCCGTCATAGCGGGCCAGGTTTGATGATATTTCTGACGGAACAATAATATAGTAAGTGGCAACGGCATATTCCGTATGCGGCAATGAGACTTCTCCGGCCAGTTCAACATCGGGAAGATCAGCAAGCCTCCGGATCGCTTCCTCAACTTTCCGGCGAACTTCAGGATCAATCCCTTCTGAAAAATATTCTTTCGGTATCCCGACGCGAATTTTCTTCGGCAGCGCTCGGGCTTTGAAAGGAACGCTGGTGCCGTCATACTCATCGCGGCCGGCAATAAGATGAAACATCAGCTCACAATCTTCCGCTGTTTTGGTTATCACTCCGGGAGAATCCAGGGATGAAGCCATGGCAATCACGCCATACCGCGAACATCTTCCGTAAGAAGGTTTAATACCGACGGCGTTGCAAAAAGAAGCGGGAAGTCTGATCGATCCTCCTGTATCCGTTGCCAGCGCTGCCGGACACATACCGGCAGCAACCGCCGCGGCTGAACCGCTGGATGATCCGCCGGGAACATATGCAATATTCCACGGATTTTTAGTCGGGCCGAAATCAGAATTTTCCCCGCTCGCCCCATGCGCCCATGCGTCGAGGTTTGTTTTCCCGATAACCGATGCGCCGTTTTCAAGAATGCGATTGACCAACGTCGCGGAATATTCCGGCATATAATTTTCAAGGACTTTTGACGCGGCGGTCGTCCGAAGTCCTTTTGTCACGAATATGTCCTTCACCCCTACCGGAATTCCTGAAAGATGAGCAGTGCTTGGCTTGTCTGCTTTGTACGGCTTATCGCACACCGTCAGAAATATGTTGAGTTCTTTATTATATTTCTTAATCCTTTGCAAATATGACCGGTAAATCTCCTCTTCAGAGAATTCTTTCTTTTTGATTCCTGCTGTTAGTTGTTTAATCGACAGACTAGTTATTTCCATACAAGAACTATTCGAATACCGCATCGGCAGTGTAATACGTCCCTTTTTTAATGTACCGGACACTTTTCACTTCATCGTTCCGCGTCACATTTACGAGTCCCGTCACCTGGCTCGTTTCAGGAACGTTCGATGTATCGATGTTTTTCAGCTTTTCAACATACTCGAGGATAGCCGAAAGTTGGGCAGAGAATTTTTCTAGCTCCTCCGGGGACAGTTGTAGATTCGCCAGTTTTGCAATCTTTTTCGTATCTTTCGGTGTTAAGGGTTGTTGAGTCATACGGTAGCGCTATTATACTTCATATTCATAAACAATTCGTACCATAAAAAAAGCCTTCCGTTCGCGGCTCGTAATCCAAAGCCGTATCAGGAAGACTTCTTTGAAATTTAATAGTAATCCCCGTTTTTGTAAAAGTCAATAGCTGAAACATTAATGCTAAATTATCACGGGAAGCCACCCTCTCATGTAAGCCTTCGTAGTATCGCGTCGCGCGCGCCATGTTCAAGTTCATCGTCGAGCGGCGCCAGCGTGATCTCCTTACCGTATTTGACACGCAGAGCTTGAGTAATTAACCAGTCCGCCAGCACGGGATTTTTCGGTAGCACCGGACCGTGTAAATAGGTGCCGATTGCATTTTTGTACAGGGCTCCTTCGGTGTTATCTTT
This sequence comes from Patescibacteria group bacterium, assembly GCA_035287165.1. Lineage (GTDB taxonomy): Bacteria > Patescibacteriota > Microgenomatia > 2-01-FULL-40-14 > DATEBW01. The sequence continues at coordinate 3,601 of DATEBW010000098.1, forward strand.
GCCGTTATTGCCGAATCCTTTAATTACTGTTGCAAACGGCTGTATTTTTTTACCGAGATATGTTCGCCCGCCATGATTTTCAAACCCGACGATTGTTAAATAATTTAAATCATTAAACAATTCTCTTTGTATTTCTGTTTTCACCAGAATATTGCCGATCAGTCGTTTTTTTTGATCGCCGGTGTGTTCGGTATACACGTCAAATATCCCGAGACCGGGAATTTTTGTCCCATCGGCGGCTTTGTAATACGATCCGAGAAATTGATACGCGCCGCAGATAAACAGCCCGGGTGTCCCCGATTCTATCTTTTCCGAGATTGCTCCGGCTTTTTTACCTGAAATATCTTCGGAGACGAGCGTCTGTTGCCGGTCCTGCGCGCCGCCCATGAATAATATATCAGCCTTCTGAATTTGGAAAACGGATGAACCGATCACGTGCCGTTGGACGGAAACGGTAATATCACGCCATTGGCATCTTTTTTCAAGAACAATAATATTCCCGCGATCTCCATACGTGCTCATCAGATCCGGATACAACCAACTTATAGTTAAGCAATATTTACTCATACTAAATAAAACCGAGCTTATTTACTAAGATAATTTAAATTATCTTAGTGACCTTATAATATTTTCCTCCCGGTTAAAATCTTCCGTATTTCGAGCATGGCAGAATAAGTGGGAAGAATATAGAGCGTTTCCCCCGGCGGAGTTTTCTCTATACCACCGGTAATTGCTTTCTTCAAATTCGGTTCAATGGTTACATTGCTAAATTGCTGAATGGTTCCATTGCTCTTTTGCTTGCCGTCCGAAGAAGGGTTCTTTTGTTCCGGTGTTTTAATGTTTTCATGTTTTAATGAATACTTGATTCGTAACCCCATATCGTACACCCTGTCTCCGGTGCATATAACAGAGTGCGCACGATTAATTAACGGTTCAACGTCCACATCCCATATCCATGAAACGTCGGTCCCGTCCGGGATACGGTCATTCAGTGCCACTATGACGGTCCGGGCATTCTTGTCCACGAGTGCGGTCCGGATACTTTCGTTAAAACTCGCCGGATTCTTTGACAAAAGCATTTTTACCCGACGCCCAAGCGCAAAAAATTCTTCCTGCCTTCCGAAAGCGGGCTGAAAAGATTGGAGCGCTCCGGCTATTAGCTTTTGGTCTATTCCGAGGCGCAGGGAGAGCAACGTCGCGGCGAGCGCATTATACCGATTGTAAATGCCGGGCAACGGATAGACGGTTTCATCAATGGTAAGTTGAGGCCGTTTACGCATGCAGGAAGGACATTGCCATTTACCGATGTGAGAAAAAAACACTGCTTCGTATTGCAGCCGGCCGCCGCACGCCGGACAGTAGTTCGAATCGGCGGCATGAGGCATTCGATCTACAGCCGCTCGTTCGTCATTGAGGCCGAAATAGGACACATTCTCTCTCCCGGCGCCGATATGCGCGATCATCGGGTCATCTGCATTGAGAATCATTTGCGGATGGTATTGCAATGTATTCAGCGCGTCACGCCATTGGTCCGCGATAGTATCCACTTCGCCGTATCGGTCCAGCTGATCCCTGAATAAATTCAGGAGTATGATATGCGTCTGCTTCAAGCGCGGCGTCAGAAGACGGAAGGCCGCTTCATCGAGCTCAAAAATACACGCGCCTTTTCGTTCCGCATCCGGGAAACCGTTCGCAATCAGCGCACCGGCAATACCGTTCTCCATATTCGCACCGGTTTCGTTGCGGGTTATTTGATTACCGGCGGATTCAAGTATATGAAAGATCATTGCCGCCGTAGTTGTCTTACCGTTTGTACCGGCCACGACGATTCGGGTAGGGTAACGTGAAGCGAGAAGTTTGATACAGTCAGGCGCGATGAAAAGTGCTATTTTCCCGCTCCATGTCGCACCGGCACCGATATTGAAGAAGCGGCTAATAAGACTGATAAGTCTTCCAATATAAATCGCACACAATAATCGGAGTGACATTGGAGCAATGGAACAATGAAGCAATGTGTTACATCGATTTTAACCTTTTAATTCTTTCTTCTACCGGCGGGTGCGTATTAAACATACTGACGTACCAGTTCTTTGATTTTGTTACTTTAAACGGATTTTCAATATAAAGATGCGCGGTCGCGCTGGATGCCGATCGCAACGGCTGCGGATCGGCTGAAATTTTTTCAAGCGCACTGGCAAGTTCTCCCGGGTTGCGTGTCAGGTATGCGCCGGACGCGTCTGCGAGAAATTCGCGTCGCCGGGAAACAGCCAGTTTGATCAAAGTCGCCACAATCGGCGCAAGAATAGCGGCGAGAATGCTCAATGCAAGTATAATGCCGCCGCCGCGGTTATTATCGCGGTTTCGCATGCCTCCCCACCAGAGCTGCCGCATAAAGATGTCGGTAATAAGCACGATGACGCCGGACAAAACCGCTACGACGCTCATCATCCGGATATCATAATTTTGTACATGCGCCATTTCATGGGCGATCACTCCTTCTATTTCACTGCGCTCGAGCCGTTGCAGTAATCCGGTTGTCGCGACGATAACGGCGTGTTTCGGATCACGGCCCGTAGCAAATGCGTTGGGCGAGGGATCATCAATAACATACAGTTTCGGCTTGGGCAGTCCGGCTGCTATCGCGATATTTTCCGCAACGGTAAAAAAGTCAAAATCCCGTTTCGGATCTGCCGGCCGCGCGTGTGACAAAGACAGGATTATCTTATCTGACCAGTAATAACTCGCGAAGCTCGTGAACCCGGATATCACGAGCGCAACGCCGACGATTGAACTTCCGTACCCGCTGGCTTCTCCGAACAGATACGCTACACCGGCAGCCAGAAGTATAAATACGAACATCATGAGGTACGTCTTCTGTTTATTACTGGCGATATGCTGGTAAATATTCATAAATGCAATCCTTATCTACGAATACATCCGAATTATCCGAATACTCATCAGGATCATTCGGATGTTAATTCGGATCATTCGTATCGCTTTAGCTAAAGTCCACCTTCACCGATTTCCGCTCCTCATCAGCGGCTTCAAAGAATTCTTCCGGCATAAACTTAAACGTCGATGCGATCATCGCGTGAGGAAATAAGTTTATTTTTGTATTGTAGTCTAGTACGGTCTTATTATAAAACTGCCGTGCATAGGCGACCTTGTCTTCTGTGTCTTCGAGCTGACGCTGCAAGTCCTGGAAGTTTGTGCTCGCCTTCAGGTCAGGATAATTTTCCGCAACGGCGAATAATGATTTAAGCGCTGCGGTCAATTGATTGTTTGCTTGAGCATTTTCGTGCGGAGTTTTTGCCGTCATAAGCGCAGCGCGCGCTTTTGTAACGTTTTCCAATACGCTTTTTTCATGCTTTGCGTATCCTTTTACCGTTTCAACCAAATTCGGAATCAAGTCGGAACGGCGCTTCAGCTGAACGTCAATACCGCTCCATGCCTCCTTTACCCTCATGCGAAGGGCAACCAGATTGTTGTATACGAGCCAAACAAAGCCAACCACGAGAACGATAATTAATAGTGCTGCATACATACCATTTCACCTCCATTCCTTGAAACGTAATAACATATTAACGTAATAACCGATTAACATAAATAACATTCGTATCATTTTGTTAATCAGTTAATAAGTTATTCGGTTAATTGGTTTTCTTTAAAAGCCACTTCTCAAATTTTTCTGCGGGCAATGTATTGAGTATATCACTTTTTGTAAGCCATCCGCGCCGCGCGAGGTAGACGCCGTAGGGCATAAACGACATATGGTCGACGTGATGGCTGTCCGTACCGATCGTAAATCGGCAGCCGATCCGTTTAGCCACCATGATCAGATCATCCGGCAAATCGAGCCGCTGGGGGGTTGCGTTAAGTTCAAGAGCTATTTCCCTTTTTTTACATTCCCGGAAAATCACTTCCCAATTTGCCTTTACACCGTCACGCTGATTTATCTGGCGTCCCGTCGGGTGCGCAAATATTCGGACTTTCGGGTAGGACAGGGCTTTCAGGATGCGCTTAGTCATGGCTTCCGTATCCATTTCGAACGACGAATGAATTGATACGAGAATCGCCTGCAGGTAATTGAGAGCCTCAAGCGGCAAAGCAATTTCACCGTTCGGCCGGATATCTGTTTCAAGCATATTGAACACTTTTATTTTAATCTGATTTTTCTGTATACTTTTATTACGGCTATTGAAGTGTTCAATATAGTTCTTCCGTTCTTTAATGATAGTAATAATCTGTTCTTGGCTCATCGCGTGAGATTTCGGATTGTGGTCGGTCAGCGCAATGTACTGGTATTCGCGTTCCCGCGCAGCACTGATCAACGATTCCACCGGACTTACGCCGAGGTCGTGGGAAGTCGGGAACGCATAATTCGAATGGATATGCAGGTCGCCGAGAATATCCTTCGGTGAAATGAGCGTTGGTAATTTATTTTTCTCTGCCAATTCGATTTCGCCCCGGTCTTCACGCATCTCCGGCGGTATCCACTGCAGATCGAGAAATTGGTAAAACTTCTCTTCCGATGAAAACGTACGCTCTTTTCTGCCGTTCGCCCTTCGCCCTTCGCCGTTAGCATCTTTTATCCCGTATTCCGAAAGCGAGTATCCCTTCGCCAATGCGTATTCGCGGAGCCGGATATTGTGGTATTTGCTTCCGGTAAAATATTGCAGCATGGATCCCCATTTATCCTCTGAAACCACGCGCATATCGACTTGGATATCGTCGGGAAGTAAAATCGTCGCGCCTTTTTCTCCTTTATCAATAACGGTACGGCAGTCGGGATGAGATACGAAGTGTTGTATCGTGGCTTCCTCATCTGAAGTAGCCACCGCAATATCTACGTCTCCTATCGTCGGCTTTTTCCGGCGGAGGCTCCCGAGCGCTTCAGCTTTCGTCACCGAAGTATCTTTCAGTAAGTAGGCTATGACGCTTTCCGCCGTCCGCATAGCTTCAGACAACAGCATCCGCTTCTTTTTAGTCGCACCTTGCCGGTATTGCTTGAGAGACTCGCCAATATCCTGTTCCTTTTTCTCGCCGAATCCTTCCAGTTCCTGCACAGCGTGTTCCTGCAGCGCATTTGCCAGACGCTCATAGGGATTTTTTCCCCGGTAGCGCGGTTCGGCAATAACGTTTGCGAGGCGGAATGCGGTCTTCGGTCCCACGCCGCGCAGTTTCAGGAAGGCAAACATCCCCACCGGCATTTTTTTCAGGGTATCGTCAAAATGTCCCGAGCTTCCCTTCTGAAGGAGTTCGTCCAGGTGCTGCGCTATGCTTCCGCCGACACCGGGAATTTCCTGCAGTCTTCCGCTCCTCCAATACTCATTGACGTCCTGCTGTAAATTTGCAATCGAATCGGCTGCCTGTGCATACGCATTTATGCGAAAGCGGCTTTCCCCGAGTATTTCATATGCTGCGGTCATCTGCTGGAGAAGCTCTGCAACTTCTTTGTTTGTCATGGATATAAAAATTGAGCGCGACTGTTTAATCTTGTTGACTAGACTATCTTTATCTGCTATTATCATAGCACAATTTTGCATGGCTGGTCGCGTGGTGTAGCCTGGCTTAACACGCATCCCTGTCAAGGATGAGATCGCCGGTTCGAATCCGGTCGCGACCGCAGAGATACTGCGCCGAAACAACATTTGAGGCGTACTCGATAGACGCTGTCCACATACCATCTGCCCGGAAAGGAGGGATGGATATGGCAACTGTAAAACGACCGGCACAAAAACCAGCTATAACAGAAAAATACGGTTCTACTATCCTCGGATTCATTGTTGTACTGATAATAGGTTTATTTTTATTCAACGTGTTCCGCGGTGATAAAGATGAAACCGGTACCGGTACCGTCGGCGATTCTTCCGAAACGTCAGAAGACGGCACAGCTGAAGAAGGAACGACGACCATCGATGAAAAAGGTAACCGCGTTCACATCGTGGCTCAAGGCGAAACACTCTGGAGCATTGCCGAAGAGGAATACCAGTCAGGATACAACTGGTCTGATATCGCTCAAGCAAACAACTTAGCAGACGCTGATCAAATTGAAGCAGGTCAGGAACTGATTATTCCTGAAGTGACCCCGATGCCGTTGACGGCAGAAGAATCAGGAAAAGGCGGCATGCAGACGACACCGGAACCGACCGCGAAAGCCACTCCGGAGACAACTCCGGCGCCGACGAAAGAATCGGCTCAACCAACGTCTGATGCGACGTCTTACACGGTACAGCACGGAGATAATCTCTGGAATATCGCTGTCCAGATGTACAATGACGGCTATCAGTGGAACAAAATCGCGCAGGCGAATGATTTGACCAATCCGGATATCATTCACGCCGGAAACACGCTCACGATACCGCGCTGATACGACGCGAAAGACATACGCCTGCCCGTGGGGTTTCTCTGAAGGTATACCCTTCTTACTGCATTCTGCAACTTTTTCGTAAGAAAAATGTTGCTGATCAGTCTAGAAGGAGTTATACCCGTAGTATTTTCAAATGCGAAGGGTATATGTTGGTATCCGGTATAGTGCGGAGTTTCCGCATGTGCGATCATAGTTGAATGGCCCAACGTCACCTTCCCAAGGTGAAAATGCGGGTTCGATTCCCGCTGATCGCTCATCATCGGAATCTATTTATTCCACCTTCGCGGAATTCCTCTTCGTACGTCGGCAGTATGATCACCAAT
>DATEBW010000099.1:0-6625 GCA_035287165.1 Patescibacteria group bacterium
CAAAAAGGGGTTCAAAGTCCCGCCTATCGTCATTTTGACGAAGCAATGATGGGTACTCTTGAGTATATTATGGCTGACGCGAACATTGCTGCAGTCTATGTCCCCCGCATCATTGAATTACCGCCCGCGACCCAGCCCGACCGGGGACGTTTTCTGCTTAATTTTGACAACGCAATAGTACATACACCGCCGGACGCAAAGAAAGAACTCATTGAGGAAGCTATCCACAACGGAAAACTCCGCAACCCATCGGAACAAGAGACTTTTCTCTTCATGAGTGATATACCACCTATCGTATCGGCGATTGGTGATCGAATAGAAGATGACGAGACGCTTTTTCTACCTCAGGCCAGAACGAGCTTTGGACAAGGAGTTAGGTATATGCACTGCTTACTCAACGAGCGAGATAGGCTGAAAGAACAATATCGGGAGCAGTACGGAGAAGCGATAAAGGGACATATTATTCAGATGACCCGGTCGCTTCTTGCAAGCGGCGTTACGCTTCCTTCACGGTATAGTAAGTTGGGAAGTAGTCTTTTCAGCAAAAATGTAGCTGATTTGAGAACAGACCTTCATGATCCCGGATGGAAGCCTGCTCTCGCCAAAGACTACGATAAGCCTATTTATCTATGGTATTCATGGCAAAACGCAGATCTGATTGCTGCGCCGCACATAATCACTGCTGACAGACATGTCGGGGGAGGTCCTGATATGGGACGGGCGGAACATGTCCCAAACCGTATGTGGTGCCTGGTACATGGATTGGGAGATGCTCTGGGAGAAGTAGCAAAGGAAAGGGGGATTTTTACTTTTCCCGACAAGGAGGACATGCAAAGAGCGGCGAGAATATTTGAAATCGTTTAAGTAAACTACATCGTCGGTTCAGGTGTTTCCGAAGGAAATTGATTTTACTCCGTCTACCGGTAAAGAGCGGTAAAAAGTAGATCTAGATTATCCATTCGTATCGATCCGTATCTGTTGGACATCCGTACCGTGACGGTACGGTGATCCGATAGGTTCTCGGCTCGAAAATGGGGAAAAAGTTTACGCCGATACCGGGAAAACATCCTCACTGCTAAACCGGCATTTGCCGCTTGATAAATTCTGAAGATAAAGTATTATACCGGTATGATCTCAGCTGTAGAATTAGCGCATGAAGGGGTAACGACAGAAGTCACGCCGCTCCCTGCCGAACTTCGACCGTTTGAATATGTCTTAGGAAGATTTGAAGGAGGAATCGAAGTATACGCAGCTGACCAGATGGCAACGCTGGCATTTGCTACGATTAACGGTAGTCCCGTACTTTCTTTGAAAGAACTTGTCATGGCGCTCAGACTTCGGGATGCCAGGACACTCGCACAAAACCCGCTTGATAAGGGGTGGTATGAAGAACGTTTTCAGCAGGATATTATGACAAGATACCGTGATTACCATGCCTATCGCCAGGTAATTGTTAAACCGGACTCTGTGCAAGCAAATACCGATAAATACTGGGACGATATGCGGACTGGTGAAAGAGCTATAAAAGCAACCTGGTCATTTCCAGATTCTTTTAACGAAGAGCCTATCTTTACGCGGTGTCAGCTATTTGAGCAGCCGGGGGACCCTCAGCATCCAGAGAGTACGTATTTACAGACGTATTTTGATATCATGCCGAACCGCTTTACCCTTTTGTTTACATTGCGAGGCCAACCTGTTGGGGAAGACACTTCCGAGTTTGTAGCAACTACCGTAGGTGGTACTTATGCTCTTGATGGAAGCCCGATTCATACTATTAGGTAGCCAATCTATTTGCTTTCTCCAAACTATTGTGTGAGATTAAGCCTGTTTCATCCGCCGTACGTACTCATCGACTAAATTGCGAATCATGCGCTGATAAGAAGTGTCAAGCTCGCGAGCTTTTTTCTTGAAAAAAGTCAGACTGGCCGGACTTAAGGTGATCGTAACTTTAACTCCCTTGGGTCGGAAAACGAGTTCTTCAGGACGAGGCAGGAAATCTGCGGAAACTTTCTCCAAATCCTCAATATCCGGTAGATCTGGATTGTCTGTATAGGTAACCGTTTCCCATGGTTGTTTTTTTGGTTCTTTATTTTTCATATCTTCATTTTTTAATCAGACTTCAAGTAAATTCTTCTGTACTTTCGCCAAAACCCTGCGCCATAAATTCTGATAATTTTATTTCTAACAGTAAATCGTACCGTAAGAATACCTCCCTCAACCAGCACCATTTCGGGATAAAATCCATGAAGCTCCGAGCTGAAATCCCGCACGCGTCACAGATTATTATTATCCATCGAAAACGGGTTAAAGAATTTCGTACCACTAAATATTTTCTTCTATCACTTAAACACAAATTCGGAAAACTAAAACATGAGAAGAATAAAAAGTCTCGGTAGAAATGATATAAATCATCGAATGTAATAGCGATGAGTTGCCGAAAACGAGCATATTCGTTATAATAACATTTCGTAATACTATGACAGCTGAAATTTCTACATCTCCTATGGATCCGGATCGTCTCGAACACGCTCAACAACACATCGAAAATAATATAGTCGCGGCAAAAGAGGGGCGTAAGTGTGTTGACGGCCGTTATGGTCCTGATCAGGGAACAGGTTTTATTGCTCGCCCGGGAGCAGATTTTGGGTATGTTATGGTGCTTCTTGCTCTGAACCGAAAATATAGTCTCGGCCTTACTCCAGCTGATTGTGTTGACCGAATTTACTATATAGTTACCAAAGACGGAACTTCTTTTTCAATGCATACAGACCATCATGCAGATCCGGAAATGCCCGAAGAACACGCACACGACCATGATCACGATAAGCCAATGATTGGATGCGCGCATATTGCCAAAGCAACCGACGCCTCACGTGCTGAAGAATATAGCGTTATCCCGGATGATATTAAACAGGCAGTAGTACATGCAAAATCAAAACCAATAAATTTTGTAAACTTAGGAAGAGAACATCAAGAGCAAGGAGTTATGGTTGTCCACGGAACATCCCGTACGGTTAATCCTTATGATCCTGAACGTAACACCATGTACTTTATATATAATCCTGACCGTGATAACAGACTAATGGATGAAATAGTTGATCAGTTAGAGATTCCGCAAATCAATAAGGATGAATTCAAACAGTTCTCTGGTCAACAACTGCAGGCAACGCTACGAAATGTAGCACTTGGAAAACCAATCTTTGATGTTGATCTGACAGACGGAAAACCACAAGTAACATTCGCGGGAGTAGTCGAAGAAAAATAACCTTTTTACCGATACCCGATCGGTTTAGTTACCGGTACATACGCGAGGCTTATCTTGCGGTTGTCTTTATCCAGTTTATCCACGATAACGCTGACTTTTTCTCCCTCTTTAAATTCTTTTCCCGCGGGAATCTTGGAGATATGAATCAGACCTTCTACTGCTTTTTCGAGCTCGACGAAGGCTCCCAGATTGGAAACTTTCACGACTGTTCCGGATACGGTGGATTCCTTGGGATACTTTTTCTCAATATCTGCCCACGGATCCGGCATGAGCTGTTTCATAGAAAGAATCAATACGCCTTCCTGCATGTCGTGGCCCATCACCTGGGCCTCAATCGCTTCTCCCATCTTGAAGCGCCCATGAAGATCATCGACCCGCTCCCAGCTCACTTCGCTGATATGCACGCTTCCTTCCGCGGTCTGCTTTACTTTTTTCACTGCCACCAGAAGCGCATAGGGCTCTATGGCGGAAATGGTACCTTTTACTTTCAAGCCGACGGTATAGGTTGAGAGGGCGGCACGCGCTTTTTCGAGCTCCTCTTTCCTCGTCACTTCTTTTTCCGACATAACGAGCCGGTTTTGCGCCTGATCTACTTCGAGGACTACAACGGGTATCGAGTGTCCCACGAGCTTATCGGGATTGTCTTGATGAGAAGGGTCAAGCTGTTGCGAAGGGATGAAACCGCGTAAAGACTGATAGGCAACCAGCAGGCCGGGGCCGATGACCCGTTCGCCGATAACCTTGAGTTCCGTCTTTTCATCGCGCGCGCTTGTCAGGCTGTCCCAGACCCGCCGGGAAAGCATCCGGCGAACCGATATGAGCGTCTCGCCTTCATCCATTTCCGGTATGATGACTTCGGCATCCACCACATCCCCCACGGTAAGCGAAGAGAGCATATGTTCGGTCAATTCAAACTCCCTGCCGACAATGACGCCGTATGATTTTGCGCCGATATCGGCTACTACTTCTTTTCTGCCGATTTTGAGAATTTTAGCTTTTACCTTATCTCCGCGCTTAAGTGGGGTGAAAGATATATGTTCCTGCACGAGCAATTCCTCCATGGTTTGAGGCGTACTTCCCCCGGAGGCGGCGGGAGAAGAGGAAGATGGATTAGAAGGAACAGAAAGAATAGAAGGATCAGATAAGTTTTCTATTGTTTGTTCTTTTGTTCTTTTGTTCTTTTGTTCTTTTGATTTTGAAGTCATTCATCATGACAACTCCTTTCTTAGTGAGATTGCATTATTATAATCTAAGGCCTTATAAATAACAAGGTTTAAAAAATCCACAAAAAATCCTGGCTATGACCTATTGTCCCGGAACCTTGCGGTACGAGTATCGTTGGCGCTGATACGTTTCACTATCCTGTTCGGAATGGTAAGGAGTGGTTCCGTATCGCTCAAATAACCAGGAAAGTTAGATTAACACACGACGTTGTAAAAATCAACGGTATTTATATTCCTAAAATGTGAACGACAAGACAAGCTGCTTGAAACAGTATCGGTTAGGAGTATGTACCGGCTAAAATCATTACTGACCGTACACCAATACTTACTCACTCGTGGTGATCTTCCACGAACCTTAAAGATTCCTTATCTTGAGATGGGCTTCGCGCTTGAGATGCTTTCAGCGCTTATCCCGTACGGATATAGCTTCCCAGCGATGCAAGGATGATAACCTCACAACTGGTTCACCAGGGATCCGCCCCTTTCGGTCCTCTCGTACTAGAAAGAGACTCCCGCAAGAATCAACGGTTGCACCGGATAGAGACCGAGCTGTCTTACGACGCTCTGAACCCAGCTCGCGTGGCGTTTTAACGGGCGAACAGACCGACCCTTGGGACCTTCTACAGCCCCAGGATACGCCGAGCCGACATCGAGGTGCCGATCCTCCCCGTCGCTGTGGCAATTTACCCATAGTTACCTATGGAATTAGACTATATCTTTATCCTTTTCAGGATAGCAACGTATGATAACTCGTGTATGCACTAACTATTGAGCTATCTCACCCCGGTATAGCACCGGGGATCAGTCGTTACAGGGATAATTTATAAAGCATGCTTGGAATGGTAAAAGGCACTACTAAATCTTTTAGTAACTGCATACTTGAAGCTTTTATCCTCAAGCGATACTTACCTTTATCTGTATTCACGGTCGTTTCTATTCCAAGTTTAGCTTGTAGAAATTGTGTTAACCAGATATTCTCTTCTTGGGTAAAACTTTGCGTGTTGATACGAAGTTGATTACCTTCAGCCGTTCCATCATCCATTATCCAGATTGCTAAAGCAAATGGATCAAAACTATTCACCAAAAATGATGTAGGGAGAATTTTTTGATTGCCATTATAAAACTGCTTTCTTAACTGAATCAACCATGGATGAGAAACCGTTCGAAAATAATACGCATCCCCACTTTGTCTAGGTGATGAGTTTACAAAACGTTTGATCAGACTATACTTAAAATCTACATATTCTTTTTGAGAAATCCCATGATGAATACGTAGTGAATATCCTCGCGTAGTTTGATCAAGATACCCATCTCCCAACAACGAACCGATCAGTAGCATTCGTTGAGTATGGGAAAAACGTAGTGTTCTCGCTTCTCTGGCTACGTATGTATCCACAATAAATTATCTTCCCTCGGTATGACCCGAAAGTCAATCGGGCTCCACCGATATTAGTTGCTTCGTTCACCCCGACGTCACCGTCGGGGGGCGCCAAAATTGACGCTTAGGGGAGACTAGCCTGTTATCCCCGGGGTAGCTTATTGCCGATAAGCTCCGGGCCTACCACTAGGCCACGGAGGATCACTAAGACCTGCTTTCGCACCTGTTCGACATGTCCGTCTCACAGTCAAGCCGGCTTTAGCCTTTACACGACAAACCTCGATTTCCATCCGAGGTTAGCCGACCTTTGTGCGCCACCGTTACACTTTGGGTGGCGGTCACCCCAACCAAACTGCCCACCAAACACTGTTCTCCGGTGTAACACCGAAGTTAGACTTGCTGTATTCAAAGAGTGGTATTTCACTGATGTCCGAAGACTCCCACCTATTCTCGACAGTTAAAGACAACTCGTCAATGTCAAGTTACAGTAAAGCTACAGGGGTCTTTTTGTCCTGGTGCAACAAGGCCGCATCTTCACAGCCACTTCAATTTCGCCAGGTCGATTCTGGAGACAGTTGTTTCCTCGTTATGCCTTTCGTGCACGTCTGAACTTACCAGACAAGGAACTTCGCTACCATAGAACAGTTCACGTTGTTACTTGGGCGATTGGTTACGCCTCTCATGGTCGCCCATGAGGTCGGACTATATCATGTCCCGATGCACATCGGGACGTTGGCGTATAGTCTCTGGGGATTTTTG
>DATEBW010000100.1:0-8473 GCA_035287165.1 Patescibacteria group bacterium
AAGACCGCATCCGTTATCGGCGGCGTTTCGTTTATGTTCTGCGGGTTTATGGTTACGTGGATGGCGTATGGTACTTTGGGATACGCTGTTTTATATCTTCCGCTTCTGTTGTACGGTATCGAGCGGTGGCACCAGAAAAGAGACGTGCCGAGTACAATTATCATACCTCTTGCCGTCGTACTTTCCTTCTTCAGCGGGCATTTCCAGACGAGCATATACGTTTTTGGTTTAGGCTTGGCGTATGGGATATTCCGGATTTTCCTGCGGGACAAAACGGAAAAAAAAGTAAAGCCTCTGCCGGTTATAAAAAGCCTGCTCATGACCGCCGGCATGTTTTCTTCAGGAATCGTTGTAGGACTTTTGCAGATCATTCCGACGATCAATTTCTACGGCCAATCAGTCAGGAGTGAATTGTTTCAGAAAGGGGAGGTAATCCCGTGGCAGTATATAGTGACGATGATAGCGCCGGACTTTTTCGGCAACCCGGTTACCCGGAATGACTGGTTCGGCCATTATGCAGAGTGGGCGTCTTTTGCCGGTACCGTACCATTCATGCTTGCGGTATTGGCGCTCGTATTGGCCTGGCGGGATGCGCGAGTACGATTCTTTGCTGCAGCCGGACTAGCCGGTCTGTTATTGGCGTATGACACGCCGGTCATCGATCTGGTGCTCGCGTTACGGCTTCCGGTCATTTCGACCAGCGCCGCGTCGCGCATCGTCGTCATTTTGAGTTTCTCAATAGCCGTTCTTGCCGCTTTCGGATTTGACCACGTCAGGACCTCTTGGGAAAGGCAAAGCAACAAGAAAAAAATAACGGTTTTCATCATGACGTTCTTTATCATCATCGTTGCCGTTTGGGTTTTACTTTTCAGCGGAAATCTTCTGTTTTTGTCTTCGGTCGATGACGAAAAGATTTCAATAGCGAGCCGCAATTTCGTTATCCCTACGATGCTGACAGCGTTCGGTTCTTTCCTGCTGCGTCTGGGATATAAAAAGAATAAAGCCTTGCGCCAATGGGTCGTTTACGGTATGACCTTTATTATCTTTTTCGACCTTATCCGTTTTGCCGTAAAATGGATGCCGTTTGAACCGCGGGAATACCTATATCCGGAGCATGCAGGATTTGCGCATCTGCAGAAGCATGCCGGAAACAACCGCATATTCGGCAATACATTCAACGAAGCGTTGGGGGGTACGTCTCATCTCGCAGCGCTAGAAGGTTATGATCCGTTGTATATACGGCGCTACGGGGAATTTATCAGCGCACTCTCCGATGGAAAAATACGTAAGCCGGAACGTTCTATCGTGCAGTTTCCGAATGATGGTGTCTATAGCAAGCGCGCGCTCGATCTTCTCGGCGTTCGATTCTTGATGCACGCAAAAAGCGACGCGCGTAATGTCTGGGCGTTCCCTTTTTGGCAATATCCGGAAAGTTTCGGTTCGCCGGTCTGGAGCGATGATCAGTATGAAATTTACGAGAATAAAGACGCGCTGCCCCGTGCGTTTCTTGTCTACGAGTACGTCGTTGCAGAGCTTGATGAGCAAATTCTCGATATTCTCTTTTCCGACGAATTCCCTATCGGACGCCGTGTGGTATTGGAAGAAAATCCATCTATTGACCGGGATGGAATGACAGTATGTGCCGGCAATCCTCCTGAACAAGTAACGGTTGACGTTAAAAAATATACGCCGAATACGATTTTCATATTCGTTGATACTCCCTGTCCGGGAATCCTGTTTTTATCCGATAACTATTATCCCGGCTGGTCGGCAACCGTTAACGATTCTCCGGCGACAATTCTTCGCGCCGACTATTCGTTCCGGGCGGTCAGTATACCGGTCGGACAGACTGACGTAGAATTTTCTTATGCGCGTTGGTATTACTAGCCCGTATCTCGATACGCTCGCCGGCGGGGAGCGATACCTCCTGACCGTCGCGGAATGCTTAAGCCGTGAACACCGGGTGGATATTTTTTGGGATGATCCGCTGTTACGCGAAAAAGCAAATAAGCGCCTGGCGATAGATCTTTTCCGTACTACTATTGTTCCGAATATATTTTCTGGGAATACTCAATTGTTCAATAAATTATCCCGGACGCGGAAGTATGACGTTATTTTCTTTTTAAGCGACGGCAGCATCCCGTTCTCATTTGCCCGCCGGAACGTGCTCCATTTTCAGCGACCCTTCCCTTCGGTGGCCGGGAAAACGTTCATGAACAGAATAAAACTTTCGCGTTTTCAAGCGGTAATATGCAATTCAAAGTTTACCAAGCGGTGGATCGACCGGCGTTACGGCACCGATGCACTCGTGGTGTACCCGCCGGTGGATATTGATCAATTCATCTCACCGGATAAATCTGCACAACACAACATTGAAAAAGAAAAACTGATTCTGTCGGTCGGCAGGTTTCATCCGTTTAAAAAACACGAGGTCATGATCGAGGCGTTTATTCAGTTGCAACAGAAGATTCATGGATGGCGGTTGTGTATCGCCGGCGGCTTAATGGAGGAAAACCGGCAATACTTTGGCCGGCTTGAAAACATGGCGCGAAACACCACTATTACCCTGCTGAAAAACGAGTCGGCAGATAATCTGAAGATGTTATACAAAAAAGCTTCGCTCTATTGGCATGCTGCAGGCTATGGTGAAGACCCGAAGATATATCCTGAAGCAATGGAGCATTTCGGCATTACCACTGTTGAATCAATGGCGGCAGGTTGTATTCCCCTCGTCTATGCAGGTGGAGGACAAAAAGAAATCGTCCGTGACAACAGAGACGGATATCTCTGGAAAACGACTGATGAGTTAATCCAGCGGACAGAACATATCATTAACAATGACAAGATTGCAAAAAACATGAGAGCGGCCGTAAGAGAACGGAGCAAGTTATTCAGCCGGGAGCGTTTTTGCGACGAAATTATACAGTTGGTTTCAAATAGTACTGAACATTAATTTTATTCATCATTGTAATTATAAGCTATGAAACATTTATTGTACCCTTTTCTGTTTATACTAATAGTGTTCGTATTTTTTTGGAGAGTTTTCGTGCAAGGATTGTTACCGATTCCTGCTGATTCTCTAGTCGGACTTTATCATCCCTTCCGGGATGTTTACGCAAAGTCCTATCCCAGCGGTATTCCGTTCAAAAATTTTCTCCTGACTGACCCGGTACTGCAGCAATATCCGTGGCGCTGGCTTGCGGTATCAGAAATGCGAGAGGGACGCGCGCCTCTTTGGAATCCCTATACCCATGCCGGTTCACCGCTTGAGGGAAATCTCCAATCTGCGCCTTTTTATCCGCTGAATATTCTGCTATTTATTGCCCCGTTTCACGCGGGATGGACCGCGCTCGTTATACTCCAGCCCTTGCTCGCGGGATTATTTATGTTTGGGTATTTAGGGAGCTTAAGGTTGAGGAGTGAGGCACGGCTGTTGGGAGGAATTGTGTACGCGTTCTGCGGATTCAGCATGGTATGGCTTGAGTGGAATACCGTGGGACATGTCGCGCTGTGGCTTCCGGCGGTTCTTCTTATTAAAGAACATATTTTAGCGACGTTGCAGGGGAATTCGGCCATCCGCAAACTGTTGCTCCTGTTTGCCGCGCTGGTCACCGTTGAAAGTTCCTATTGGCTTGCCGGCCATCCCCAGACAGCTTTTTATGTATGGATTGTGACAAACATATATTTATTCGCTCGCTGTTGGCAGACGGTGCGTGTCATGCCGATAGATAAAAAGAAACGCTATCTCAGACGGCTGCTCGTCTTTTTTTCTCTGGCAACACTTACTATCGGCGCGCTCGTATCCGTGCAGGCATATGAGTTTCTCAAATTCACACTGTATTCTTCCCGTGCTTCTGATCAGGCGGCGTGGGAATTAAATGAGGGATGGTTTATCCCGTTGAATCATCTTGTCCAGTTTCTTGCGCCGGACTTTTTCGGCAATCCGGCGACGCTGAACTACTGGGGTACATGGAATTATCTCGAGTTGACGGGTTACATCGGCGTTGCTCCGTTGATATTCGCATTGACCGCAGTAATGTTCCGAAGGGATAGAAAGACATTATTTTTCGGGATTTTAGGATTATTAGGGTTATTGTTTGCCTTGCCGACACCTCTTGCTAAACTTCCTTTTCAACTATCACTGCCGTTTATCGCAACGAGCCAGCCGACGAGGCTTCTTTCAGTAATAGATTTTGCGCTCGCCGTACTCGCGGCGTTAGGAATGGATGCCGTGATTAAAAGACAAATACTGTTCAAACAGGCTATGAAGGTTATCATTCTGTTAGGAATTGTATATGCGGGATTATGGTTCTATGTAATGAATGGGCGAAATGCGGCATTCAGCACAATGGATGACCCGGGAATAATCCGGGATCAGTTTGAGAATTTTTCCACGTCAATGAGAAATCTGATACTGCCGACTGCTCTCTACTTGAGTAGTAGTGTGTTGATCGTACTCCTCGTAAGGGCGATTCGGGTTTTTAGGGAAATTAGGGGATTTAGGGTGTTTGCCGTTAGCTGTTTGCTGTTAATCGTTAGCTTTGACCTTCTGCGTTTCGGCTGGAAATTCACCCCGTTTTCCCGTCAGGAATATCTCTATCCGCAAAGCGCATTATTACAGTATCTGCAGGAACGCGACGGGAAAGGAGAGGTATTCCGTATCATGTCGACAGACCGGCGGATTTTACCGCCGAATGTTTCGGTCATGTACGGACTTCAAACGGTCGACGGCTACGACCCGTTATTTCTGACCGATTACGCAGAGTTGATGAGCGCATGGGTGAGAAATGAGGCGGATATTTCGCCGTATCAATTCAACCGCATCATTACGCCGCAAAACTATGATAGCCGGCTCGCCGACCTTCTGAATGTACGTTTCATACTTTCCTTCGATGAACTTTCTTCCGAAAAACTGGTTCCGGTTTTCGGGGAGGGAAAAACAATACTCTATGAAAATATCCAGGCGTTTCCCCGCGCCTATTTGGCGGAATCGGTTGTCCGTGCTGAAGACAAGCAACAGGCAATCGAACTGCTGTTTGACGAAACCGTCGATCTGCAGAAAACGGCCGTTGTCTATGATACGATTGGCATCGATGAAGTACCGATTGAGGACGACGAGAACGCGGCCATTCTGGATTATTCATCCTCGCGCATCCGTATTCAGGTGAATGCTTCGGCAGACCGTCTCCTCGTTTTATCCGATTCGTACTATCCGTCATGGCGCGCAACAATTGACGGAGATGATACGAAAATTTATAAAACGAATTACGCGTTCCGCGGCGTCGTTGTTCCGGAAGGCGACCATACGGTAGAATTTTTCTTATGAGCGTATCAATCATTATTCCGAACTACAACGGTAAACATCTGCTCAAAAAAAACCTTCCGAATGTTATACGCGAGGCAGGGCGTCTCGGATCAGCGGTGCGCGAAATTATTATCGTTGACGACGCGTCTTCCGACGGCAGCATCCACTGGATTGAATCCTATTCGCATAGCCGAAAGACGCTGCCCTGCAGGATCATAATTCTGGAAAATCTTGCGAATTTGGGCTTTTCTGCTACGGTAAACAAAGGCGTCATGCGCGCAACCGGCGACGTCGTCGTTTTGCTCAATACCGATGTATATCCCGAACGGAATTTTCTCAAAGCGGCGCTTCCGCATTTCGAGAATCCTGACGTATTCGGCGTCGGTTTTTTGGATAAAAGTAAAGAGGACGGACGTACCATCACGCGGGGGAGAGGTATAGGCTGGTGGGAGAAAGGTATGTATGTGCACAAAAGAGGCGAGATTAACGGAACCGATACATCATGGATATCGGGCGGA
Organism: Patescibacteria group bacterium; assembly: GCA_035287165.1. GTDB lineage: Bacteria > Patescibacteriota > Microgenomatia > 2-01-FULL-40-14 > DATEBW01. The sequence goes on from DATEBW010000100.1 coordinate 5,824, forward strand.
AGCTGTGCCATAAAACGATCAATCTTTCTGGCAATCGGCGGTTTTAACGAACTATACAGCCCCTTTTACTGGGAAGATATTGATTTATCATACCGCGCATCAAAAATCGGGTACAAACTATACTTCGAACCGAAGAGCGCCGTCATTCACGAACATGCAGCAGGCGCAATTAAATCAAACTACCAGCCATGGCAAATAAAACGAATCGCTTACCGGAACCAGTTTATATTCATATGGACCAATGCGACCATACGCCAATTCATCACGCATCTTCTGTGGCTTCCGTACCATGCCCTCCTTGCACTCAAACGAGGAGACTTATTATTCATCTATGGATACGGAGACGCCTTGGCACGCTTACTGCAAGCTGCAATCCGACAGCCCAGAACCATAGGAATGAAGAGCGTGGTTATTGATGATTGAGTTCCCTACGAATTACGAATTCTTACGAATATACGAATCAATGAAAAAAAACTATCCATTTCTTATTATAATAATTCTTTCTCTTCTTCCGATCTTTTCATTTTTCACTACAGATGCATTGCCGCATACGCATGACGGGCTGGTGCACGTGCCGCGGTTGGCGGCATTTTACCGTGCGCTTGAAGACGGCCACTTTCCTCCGCGCTACGCGGGTTTCCTGAACCACGGCTACGGATTGCCGCTGTTTAATTTTATTTACCACTTTCCCTATTACATCGGCTCGGTTTTTCTTCGGCTGGGGACGGGACTGGTTCTTTCTTTTAAAATTTCGCTCACGTTCAGCTATCTTCTTTCCGGAATCGGTATGTACGGGTTTGCGCGGGCATTTTTCAAAAGAAATGATGTTGCGCTTCTAGTCACCGTTTTCTATCAGTACGCGCCGTTCAGGCTGGTTGAACTCTTAATCCGCGGCAGTTACGGAGAAGTCTACACGTACGCGTTTTTGCCGTTTGCCCTGTGGGGTCTGGTGAAATTCTTTGAAAAACCTTCCCTTCGGACGTTTGCCGCAACCGCCGCGTCAACAGCGCTTCTCATCCTTTCGCATAATTCGGTCAGCCTGCTGTTCTTCGGAATACTGGTCTGGTTTGTGATCGTATTTGGGTTTAAGGATAAAAAAACAGGGATAGCCGCTCTGGGAAGTTTGTTCTCGGGGATCATGCTGTCGGCTTATTATTGGCTGCCGGCAGTGGCAGAGAGAAAATTCACGTACGGGGATTTGCATATGCGCGCGCTGTATGAAGACCATTTCGTCCCTCTCTATAAATTGATTGTGCCGAATTTTACCAATGCGCCGGCATTTCGGGTGGAAGGCATATCGGTTCAGCTCGGATTGCTTCACCTCATCGGCGTATTCATCGGAATAGGCTATCTCGTTATGAGAAAACGGAAAGAAGACCCGAACTTACCCGTAAAAAAACTAGTGGTTTTCAGCAGCGTTTTACTGACGGGAGCAGCCATTATGATGTCGGTCGTGTCTGAACCGCTCTGGAAGAATATTGCCCTGCTGCGGCAGTTTCAATTTCCGTGGCGTTTTCTTTCGCTTGCCGCGATCGCATCTTCGTTCACCGCCGTATTCTACACCGTGTTGCCCGTCTGGAAAGAACGGTGGTTTCGCGTACTTTTGCTATCTCTGGTGATCTTTTCGACGGTTTATTATTGGAAGCCGGCATTGGGTTACGATACGATTGATGAAGCTTACTATTGGGATTTCCCGTTAAACACAACCTATTACGGTGAAACAGACGTGAAATGGTCTGCAGGTCCTGCTTCTGATTATCCGCCCGCGCCGGTAGAAGTGATAGAAGGCTCCGCGGCCATCACGGATTATGCAAAAAAATCCCACGAGCACCGTTTTGCCGTCGAGGCATCCGGTTCGGCAAAACTCGTGGACCATACGCAGTATTTCCCGGGATGGCGGGTCTATATTGACGGCGAGAAAGTGCCTGTTCAGTTTCAGGATCCGAACTGGCGTGGCGAGCTGACCTATTCGGTCCCAGACGGACGGCATGCGGTTCGTGCGGTATTCGGCAGAAGCAAGGTGCGGATTGTGGCAGAAGCGATGTCTGTCATAAGCCTGCCCGGGACAGTGATAGGATGGTTTTTGATTCGCCGTATCATTTCAAATAATCCGATGAAGCACATCGCGAATCTTAAAAAATGAATAAGAAAACTATCGAATGCATTACCATTCTCTTATTCTTCAGCGCTCTCGGGGCGGTATTTTTTTATAAATCTATTTTTTCCGGCCGCATACCGTTTCCGGGCGATTTGCTCATCAGTGAGTATCAGCCGTGGCGTTCGTCCAGTTTTTTAGGGTATGTTCCGGGATCTTATCCGTCAAAATTCCAGTATTCGGATACCGTCAGGCAGCTCTATCCGTGGAAAATGCTCGCGGTGGATATGATGAAACGCGGCGACCTGCCGTTGTGGAACCCGCATAATTTTTCCGGATCCCCGCTTTTGGCAAACGGACAGACTGCGGCGTTTTACCCGCTCAACCTGCCCTTTTTTATTCTGCGTTTTCCGGCTGCGTGGACAGTCTATATTATCATACAACCTTTTTTGGCAGGACTGTTTACCTACTTGTTGGCCCGCAGGATGAAGATCGGGATATTCGGTTCATTGCTCGCGGCTATCGCCTTTGCCTATTCATTGTTCTTTACCGTTT
>DATEBW010000101.1:0-4423 GCA_035287165.1 Patescibacteria group bacterium
GCAGATATGGTACCGGTTCTTCGGCTGCCGGTACAATAAGAATCATGACCATATTTTTGATTTCGTTACCCCGCGCATACCCGGGGAGTTTCTGGGAAAGAATGTTATCGATATTGGCTGTGGTGACGGAACAAATACGCTGCGCATCAAAAAATCTTTCCGGGCAAAATCTATCACCGGACTCGATAGTAACCCGTTCTTGATCAAACGGGCGCGCAAAAAAGGATTAGACGTCAGGAAATTCAGATTTGAAGAAGGGTTGCCGGAAGGCGAACTTGCGACGTTCACGTTTTCGCTGCACCATTCTCCCGATATGGGCAAAACGCTGCAGGAGGCGGAACGGAATTTCAAGCTTATATTTTTGTGCGAGCCTGTTCTGGATATCTCCCACCGGATTCTCGACGGCGGGACGTCCTTGCCGAAAAAGGACTGGATTGCATTATTTGACGAAGTCTTCCATACCTATGATATATTGCAATACCGCAATAACCTGATGGTTTTTCACCGGTCGAAAAAACTATGAGAATAGGCATCGATACGCGTCTCAAACAGGAAACCGGCGTCGGGAGGTATATCCGGCATTTACTGCAATGGCTGCAGCGCATTGATACAAAAAATGAGTACGTCGAAATAAATCCTCCCATCCCTTGGCACAGTATTTCAGAACAAATCCACCTGCCGCGGATAATAAGCCGGTACCGCATCGACCTTATGCACTTCCCTTACTTCAATGTACCGCTGCTATACAACAAACCGTTTATCGTCACCATCCACGATTTGATTATTGACAAGTATCCCACCGGGAGGGCGAGCACGTATCCCGCGCCGGTGTATTGGATCAAACGATTCGGATACCATACGGTTCTGCGCCACGCAGTTTCCGGCGCGCGCGCAATCATCGTGCCGAGCAATGCTACCAGGCACGAGCTGGTCCGTTTGCATCCTGAAGTTCCCCCGGAAAAAATAACCGTCACCTACGAAGGAGCAGATCAGATTGACGAAAGAACGAAAGAACGAAAGAACGAAAGAACAATGATTCAATTTAAGTCGTTACTTCATACTCCGTATTTTCTCTATGTCGGGAATGCGTATCCGCATAAAAATCTGGAACGGCTGCTTGAGGCGTTTAACCAGTTACGAATTAAAAGCGGTGCGTTACCCGTTACAAAACTTGTATTGGTAGGAAAAGATGATTATTTTTACAACAAAGTCAGAAAGAAGGTAGCGGATATGAAATTATCCGGCGACGTTCTATTTACCGGATATGTATCGGATGAAGAACTGGCATTGTTGTATCAGAATGCCATTGCGACTGTGATACCGTCGCTTGCCGAAGGGTTCGGATTGCCTGCTATTGAGGCAATGCAGAATAGCGGTATTATTGCGATCAGCGATGTTGCCGCGCACCGGGAAATCTGCGGCGGCGCGCCGGTATATTTTGATCCGATGAAAACGGGTGATATCATTCGTGCGATGCGCGCAATTATGCTGATGGACGATTCTGAACGTAAGCGGCGGATACAACGGGGTTTAGTGCAGGCAAAAAAGTATTCATGGAAACGCATGGCAGAAGAGACGGTACAAATATACCACTCTGCTTTGATTTTGCAATAACTACTGTATACCTACCGTAGCTTTCAAAATGAGAATCAGGTAATTCTGACAGAATAGACTATTAACAAAATCAAAGCTCCGTTGGGTATACCATTTGTATTTTGAAAGAAGAGAATATATGAACGTTGCCTTGGTCTATGACCGAATCGTTAAGTGGGGAGGCGCCGAGCGCGTACTATTAGCCCTGCATGAGTTGTTTCCCGACGCACCGCTCTATACGGCGGTCTATGACCGGGAACATACGCCCTGGGCGTCGGTGTTTGATATACGCACATCATTTCTCCAGAGATTCCCGTTTGTCCGGAGTCATTATGAATGGTTTGCGTGGCTCATGCCGTACGCGTTCGAATCTTTTTCTTTTGATGAATACGACGTCGTTATCTCCGTCACGAGCGCTGAAGCAAAAGGCATCATTACCAAACCGCATACGCGGCATCTCTGCTATTGTTTAACTCCTACCCGGTATCTCTGGTCCCATTACGAAGATTATTTTCACCATAGATTATTCAGGACAATATCCCGCCCGGCTGTTTCGTCCCTTCGAAAATGGGATTATATTGCGGCTCAACGGCCTGATCATATGATCGCGATTTCTCATGCGGTTCAGCAGCGTATTAAAAAATATTATGGACGTGATTCGGAGGTTATTTATCCACCGGTGGATTTGAAGTTAGAAGTTGGAAATTCGAACGTGGAAAATGAATTTAGAAAAAAGAAATTAGATAATCGACCTTCAAACATCCAACCGCAACATCAACGTTCTAACCTCGAACTTCCAACTTCTTATTATTTAGTTGTTTCCCGCCTTGTTCCCTATAAAAAAATCGACCTTGCGATTCTCGCGTTCAACAGGTTACAATTGCCGTTAGTTATCATCGGGTCAGGACATGAGCTGGAAAGATTAAAGCGCATGGCCGGTCCGTCGGTAAAATTTCTCTCCGACTTGACTGAAGATCGTTTGAACTGGTATTATCGGCATTGTCGCGCTTTTATTCTGCCGCAGGAGGAAGATTTCGGTATAGCCGCAGTTGAAGCGCAAATGCACGGAAAACCGGTGATTGCGTTTCACGCGGGCGGAAGCCTGGATACCGTGAAAGAGGGAGAAACGGGGATCTTTTTTCATCAGCAGACGGAAAACGCCTTAATTGACGCCTTGCATAGATTTGATAAGATGCAGTTTGTTGAAAGCGCCTGCCGCCGGAACGCAGAAAGGTTCAGCAAGGAGCGCTTTATGGAGGGAATAAGGAAGATTATTTCAAAAAAGTAGTAGAAATTTGATGTTAGAAATTTGAAAATAGAAAATGAAGTTTGATTAGAGATGATTTGAGATTTGATTTAATCAAATTATCAATCTTCTCATCTCTCTATCGAACATCAAACTTCTCATTTCATAAAAAATTAGTATCACATGAATATTGTCATTTTTGCCGGAGGGGTAGGGACGAGGCTTTGGCCGCTATCGAGGAAACGATCCCCTAAACAATTCGAAAAAGTCGTCGGCGACAAATCTACGCTGCAATTAGCAGTTGATCGTATCCTGCCGGCATTTCCCGCCAAAAATATCTATATTTCGACGAACAAAGAATATGTGCCGATTGTACGCAGGCAGCTGCCCGATATACCGCCTGAACACATCGTCGGTGAACCGGCGATGCGCGACGTCGGGCCTGCGGTCGGTCTCATGACGGCAATTCTCCACAAGGAGGCGCCCCGGACCCCCATGGCGATATTGTGGAGCGATCATCTCGTCAAGAATGAAGAGCTTTTCCGCCAGGCCCTCAAGACAGCCGAAGATGCGGTAAAAACAGAGCCGTCAAAGATCGTATTCATCGCCCAGAAAGCCCGATTTGCGAGCCAGAACCTCGGGTGGATCGAATGCGGCTCCGTACGGAAAAAGGTTAACCGTATGCCGCTTTATTCTTTTGTAAAACTAAAATACCGTCCTGACGAAAAAACGGCTGAACAGTTTTTCGCGAGCAACCGCCATGCGTGGAATCTGGGATACTTTGTCACGACGCCCGCTTTCCTATGGAAAAAATACGAAGAATTTGTGCCCGATTTATACCGCAGTTTACATACGATCCGCAACGCGTGGGGAACAAAGAAACAGGACGAAACCATAAACCGGATTTATCCGGGTCTTGAAAAAATCCATTTTGACAATGCCATCCTCGAATGCCTCAATCCGAGCGAAGCCTATGTGATCAGTGACGATTTTCAGTGGAGCGATATCGGCGCGTGGGAAGCGCTCAAAGACGCCCTCCAACAAAAGCCTTCTGAAAACGTCATTCTGGGGAACGTTCTGGTAAAAGATTCGAAGGACTGTTTAGTCTATAATTATAATAATAAGCAGATTCTGATCACGATCGACCTCGACGGTTTTCTGGTAGTCAATACGGGCGACGTGACACTCGTTTGCCGAAAAGATTCAGTCCCGAAGATAAAAAAAATAGTCGAGAGCATGAGCGGTACGGAAAAAGATTATCTAACCTGAAACATCTTCAATGAGTTATGCAACGAGCACAGGCGAACCGTTATGAAATCATCAAACGGACCATTGATATAGGAGGCAGCTTGATTCTCGGTATTATTTTTCTGCCCCTGGCGATTCTTACGGCGATAGCGGTAACACTCGATAGCGCCGGCCCGATATTCGCGGATACGCCTGAACGGGTCGGCAGGTACGGACGGACATTCCGCATGTTCAAGTTCCGATCTATGATCATCAACGCGCATGCTATTTTGCGCACTGATCCTCTCTATAAAGACTTGTACCAACAGTATAAGAAGGATAGTTTCAAACTGCGCA
>DATEBW010000102.1:0-17366 GCA_035287165.1 Patescibacteria group bacterium
CACGTCGATGCTTTTGATAAACCCGTCGAAACTTAACGCGATGAAATATCGCACCGGCAGTCCGGTCACATATTCTGCCGCATGTTTTGCGAGCTCGCCGCCTCCTGCTGCGCCGGTAAATTGTATCGGCCGGTCATGATACTGCCGCTGGTCAAGCCCGAATGCATAAGCGGCATTGATTTTATAAAACACTTCCCCGTCGTCAGCCGATAAAGGGAGCGATACCCAAAGGTCCCGCGGCAAGGCGATCAGCGTGACGGTTTTCTCACGCGGCGCAATGTGGGCAACAATCATGGTATCGGTCAGATAGCCGCCTTCATGCTGCGGGCCGCCATACCCCAGTAAAAGTACACTATAAGGAGCCAACGGATCAGGTGTCGGTGTCGGCGTTGCATTGATTAATCTGATAATCTCACCCGGCGTTCGCGCCTTCACGACGACGCTTGAATAACGCTGGTACAGCCACCAGCCGAACCCCATGAGAAACAGAATAATTACGGCAATACCGACGCCGAATGCCGTACGAATAATTAATTGTTTATTTGACACAAGTGTTTATTATACCCCTCTGCGATATTACATGGTACAATTGAACGTATGCAAGAATCAATAGCAGAGAAAAAATTGAAAGCCGCCATCCGGCTCATGACTGCTGATGACGTTTCCCAGGGGACGTTTGAAGATATACGAACACTGGTTAAAGGAATAGATAAGCACATTGACGAGGCGCTTGCCCAAACGTCCGACGCGATAAAAATGCTTAAAGAACTTCATAAAAAAGACGTCATCTCGCTCTCTGAACGCACCGCGAAAGAACTGCCGGAGCATACCGATGAGCAGAAAAAACGCAAGAAAGCGCTCCTCTTTTTCCTGACCAACTGGAAAAAACTCCGTGGTGAGATAAAACGGGCTGTCGCGGCAATTGAATCGCAGAAAGAACAGTCAACTGATTCTTCATCTCACGCCCATCATCCGTCAGCGCTTGCTAAACTATACGCCACGGCAAAAGGTCCGCTTGGTCTTATTACTGTTCTGGGTGTCGGCATCGCCGCAGGGATCGTGGCGCTCAAGAGTACGGCGAGGGAAATAACGATAGTCAACGACGGCTGCGGGACACTCACGCCGCAGGTCGAACTGCCGGTGCAAATTCCGGGCATCGAACTGCCGACACAGTCAATAAATGACGGTGAATCAGCACTCGCGAAACTGCCGCCGCTTTCCTTTTCCGTCGATGGAACGAACCATCAGCAATTAACTCTGCGCGCGCTGAATTTTACCCTCGGCTTTGAACTTGACCCTACCACCGACGTGCTCTTTAACGGTACATCATTAGTCGGGAAAAATACGACGGTTAATTTAGGAGAAAGAAAAGAGCATATGGTCGTGATACGGTGTCAAAATCCTCAACGCTGAGTTTCTGTCTTCGCCTTTTTATACCTTGGTGAGAGTGTAAAGTAACGCGCGGAACTGTTCAGACTTCCGATATTTTATTCTTCGAACGAGGCTAACAGTCGAAGTGAGAAGTTCTCGCTACGCTCGAACAATAACAACTTTATCGGAAATGTGAACTGTTACTAACACGCTGTGAACTTTACAAACAATGTATACTGTATATATGAAAAGGACTAGAAAAATGCGGGCTGCAAAAGTATACCCACAAACAATCACAGGAAATATTGTTATAGCGGGGAAAAGTATTCCGATAAGTAGCGCTACAGTTCCAAGCACCCAAGGTGTCGCGGCTTTGGAACTAATTGCCACACTAAAAAAAGCGGCTCAGGCGGGCACTTTCAGTGAACCTTTACCGTCATAAGATCTACATGACTAATCAGCAGGAGAGTGTAAAACAATTCGTCATTTGCGACACAAACATCCTTCAGTATCTTGGTAATAAACACATTTTGCTTGAGCTCGCTAACTATCTGTTAGACCTCGAAAAGAGAAAATTTACCTTATCGATTTCAATGATTTTCCTCGTCCTATCTTCCGTGAAGCAGAAGAAAAACTGATCTTCTACAAACGTAAAGACAAAAAGACAATGCTATCAATATATTTGTTGAATCCCAACTATCCAATAATAAGCCAACGATTTACTGAAAGACCAAGATAGTAGGAATTTAAATCGTTTTGAGTTTCTCCAATTTCTTCTAAGATCTTCTCACATCTTGCAACATCTTCCAAGATTTGATAAGGTAGCTGCAGGGCTTGTCCCTGCCAATTATGAAGATACCTTATACCTACAAACAGAATGCAAAAATCAACGCTCTTCTCATCCGCATTGAAGTTGCAAAAAAGATGGTCGATCTTCTCCCGCAACTTCCTCATATCGAAGTAAATTTACGAAGGCAAGCCATGCTGAAAAGCTCTCTTTTTTCTGCCCGCATCGAAGGCAATACATTGGAACTTAATGAACTTGATAACAGATCAGGTAAGAACCGTGAAAAAAAGGAGATAATGAATATCCTCAAAGCGCTTGAGTGGATTCATTCCCCAAACGCGCCTGAACTGATTACGACAGAAGTTTTACTAACGCTCCACGAATATGTTCTCGATGGGGTTGGATTTGATTTGGGGAAATTGAGAACTGAACCATCGGCCATCTTCAACCAAGCCGGTGTTGCGGTATACATGGCGCCACCACCGTCTCAACTTCCAGGCCTTCTGGATCAACTGATTACGTACGTTACAGAGTCCGAAGATCATCCTGCCATTGTCGCGGGCGTTTCCCATTTCACCTTTGAAAAGATCCATCCGTTTATTGATGGAAATGGTCGGGTTGGAAGACTTCTTTCTGCTCTTATTTTGAAACAACGTGATTATGCACTCCGCAGTTTAGTCGGTATGGAAGAATATTTTAACGAACATCGATCAGATTATTATGACTTATTATCGATAACGGAGAATGACATATCTCCCTTTGTCGAGTTCTTTTTAGAAGGCATTGCAGAAAGCGCCGAAAAAACATTTAACCAACTCAAAGACATTAAAGGAGAAAAACCGGAAGACGTACTGCTTCCCCGAAGGCAGGAGATTTTACGCATTATCCGGGAACAGCGCTTCTGTTCATTTGATATGATTAAACGCCGTTTCCGGAAAATCCCCGACAGTTCGCTCCACTATGACATCCGGGCGCTTTTGAAAAAGGGCTTCATTAAAAAACTGGGTACGACCAGAGGAGTCGTGTATGGTTCAACATAACTTCTTCTTCTACTCCTGATAAAAAGACAGTCCTCCTTTCCCAAACGCGATGCGGTCTAAGATTAAATCATCCATGTCGAGCATGCGGGCAGGGGCAATAGTGAATTCTCCATACCGGTCGTTGATGTTATCCAATGCGTCGGCAACGGCGCGGCGCTTGTCGGACAGGTCGAATAACGATTGCTGTGCGGCAGAGGATTGTTCCAGATCATAACAATGCACGGACAGCTGGGTAACCACCGGCTCTTTCGGTCGTTCGTTCAAGATATATTGGGCTTCCCGGTACAATTCTGCAGTGGTATACAGTGCGCCGTGAGTCTTTTTCCCCGTATGCCAGTAGGTGCCATCTGCCTGCCGGCAGCCGACGTGAATACCGTGGGAAACGCATCCTGCGCGGCGCAACCGCCTGCCCATTTTTTCGCATAGCTTCATTAATAACCGGGATAGCTGGCGGGGATCATTGGTCTTTTTTCCCAATGCGTATTGCTGGCCGTATGTTTTCCGCTGGAAATCAACATGGTCAACTTCCCATCCGCGCAGGCGCTGGTACCACAGCCAGCCGACAATGCTTTGGAACACCTGCTTTTTTAGCGTCAATGCCGATGCATGGAAAAAATCTAGCGGGGTAAAAATACGATGCGTATTCAGCCGCGCCTGATACCGGACATTGATACCGGGAAGATCAAGGAGGGTAAGCGAATGATACACGGCCAGTAAGTTTTCATGGGTTATCACGTCCAGCCCGTCCGGTTTGTGCAGTCCGGCTGCAGTTTTGGCCAGAAACCGGTTCGGCGCAATACCGACGTTGCACAATAGCCAATCACCCACCTCCTGGCGCAGCCGGCGTTTAATCTCACCGCCAATGGCCGGAAGTTCCCGTTTCTCAACCCGCCCCATGGTGGAAAAATCAACAACAAACTCATCGATAGACTTCGGGGAAACATCCGGCGCATAAGTCGTGCAGATGGCGTAAAACTTCTCGTGCACGTCGCGAATAAGCCCGACATCGGGCTGACGGATGATAATAGCCGGACATAATTTCTGCGCCTCATACACCGGCATACCTGTTTTTATGCCGAAGCGTTTCGCTTCAATTGATGGAGCAAGAATGATTGCCCGCGGCGTTTCATACGCAGCGACCACTAATGGTTTTCCCCGCAACCGTGAATATGCCTGCTGGGCTACGGTGGCAAAACAGGAATTCAAATCGATATGCATCAGATGGGGAAGCGCGCGGTTAATCGGCAGTTCCATCGACAACCTCCTCTAACCGCCACGAGAGCGTTTCGCTGTCACACAGAATACGGAAGTCATGCTGTCCGTCCGTAACATGAAAAATGTGGATAATGAGGCGTCCGCGGCGTTCCCGATGATAATAAGAGACCTGCCGGACGCGGTATGTCGTTCCGTTCCATCGGAAAACAGACGGCACGGTCCTGCCGGTTACGGGATCGTATGTTGAAGATACAGGTATTTTTTCAGGCGTTTGTAGCCGCATAATCATCTATCTCCTGCAACCGCCACGAGAGTGTTTCGCTATCCAGAAACAATTTAAAGTAATAACTGCCATTTTTGACCAGATACGTATGGAAAAAAAGGTTGCCGACGCGAGCGCGCCGGTATGCAGTAATTTCCGAAACGCGGTGATCCTGCCCGCCCCAATGGATCATCTGCGGAAGCATACCGCCGAAAGCAGGATCGTATAGCGATAACACCTTTACTCGTTCGTTCATTTTAATTTTCATAAGCGATCCGAAGAATCCGATCCGCCGGCTGGCGGACCGGATGTTCCGAATGAAACAATTTTGTATTGAGGATCCGTTTTGGCTTAAGATAAAAATTTCGAAAATTAATGATCATCCCTAACTCGATTTGAGTGGATTGAAGATAACGTTGCATCTGACGGTAATCCTCCTTTGTAATAAATGGTTTAGCTTTTATGTCGATTAAAATTTTCTTTTCTATTTGAAAATCAACACGATTTCCCTCCGAAATTTCGATTTCTCTTTGATAAGGAATGTTGACTTCTTGAATGTATTTTTCCAGAAGATCTCCGTATTGTCTTTCTCGACAAAATCTTCCCAGTTCTTTATGAACTTTATAGAATAAACCGATAAGTTTATATGAAAGTTCTTTTTGAATAAGTTGTCTCATGTGTTCTTAAAAGTCCGGATCATTCGGATGGAATTCGTAAATTAGGATCGCGCTAATAGTATTCTTTAATAATCTTCGTTACTACTCCGCCGATGCGCAATTCCTCCCGGGGCAGCAAGGTAGGGTAAGCCGGATTTGCCGCCGTGAGATAGACCGCACCGTTTTTCCGGTTAAAATACTTCAGCGTCCAGGCGCCGTCGATAAATGCCGCGACGATATCGCCGGTCGCAGGCGTACGATGCGCATCGATGATTGCCAGGTCACCGTCTTGGATGCCGGCGCCGATCATCGAGTCACCGGAAACGCGCAGCAGATAGGTGCTTCCCGGATTGCTGATGCAGTATTCATCCAGAGATATTGACTCGTTCGCATACGAATGTTCGTCGAGCGCCGGTGTGCCTGCAGGAATCGTCCCCAGTACCGGAACGGCAAAGAAATCGCCCGTCGGCGCGAGACGATTACCGATTTTCTGCAACAAGCCCTGTTCTATCCACTTTTTGACTATCCAGTGGACAGCGTTTCTCGAGGCGACGTTGAACAATGACAACATCTCGGTATAGGTCGGCAGCCGCCGGTTACGCGCGTAGAATGATTTGACCCGTTGCAAGTAATCCTGTTTCATATTTTTTATTGATTTTTACGAGACAATTCAGTATTATGAAGTTCGCGAAGGCGGATTGAATAACTGTTCAATGATAGTACTATATTGAACAATTGTTCAACTGTCAAGATATCAAAATGACTCAAACAGAAAATACTTCGTATAAAGACTATATTGCACGTATTCAAGCTTTGTGGCAAACGCCTCGTGAAGTTATCAATCAATTCGTTATAGAGACAGTGGAGGCTAAACCGATTGAGTATACACGTATTATGGCGGGTGAAGCGAACGAAGTGTATTCTGTCCGACTCAATAATAATACAGATATTATTGTACGCATCTCACGAGACGGAGACAGGACGTTTACAAAAGAAAAGTGGGCAATGCAACAGTGTGAAAAAATTGGCGTGCCGGTCGCAAAATTATACGGAATAAAAAAACTCGATTTAAAACAGGATGTCATAGAGCTCTGTAGTATGGAAAAATTGGCGGGATCTCCGCTTCGACAACTGCAGAGGGAAAATAACGTTTCAGAAGAAAAAACGCACGAAATACTTAAAATCGTCGGCAAAATGCTCCGACGGATCCATACGATACCAACACACGGGTTTGGAAATATTAATGGAAGAGGGGAAGGGAAAGCTTTGACTTTTGCCAGGTGGGTGCTGAAACGGACGAAACATTCTGAAAACCATGGTAAAACCGCAAAAAAACACGGGATTGAGGAGAAATCTATAATAATTATTTTAGGTGAATTAAACAAACATGAGGATCTATTTACTACTATTTCTCCGCATCTTGTCCATGGTGACGTAGGAACTGATCATATACTAGTTGACGGAGATAAGGTAACGGGAATTATCGATTGGGGCGGAGCAAAAAGTGCAGATGCAGCGTATGATTTTGCCTGGGTACACTTTTTCCATGAGAAGAAAAGTGCTTACAACTCACTCCTTGAAGGGTATCAAACTGAACAATCAGTCGATGAAAATTTTTATCTCCGCATGCATCTTTGTAAACTTGCTCTTATTCTGGATCAACTGTATTATTACGATATGACTGGATTTGAACCGGGGATTGCTATCGTGCAACGAAATATTCAGGAAGAATTGGAATATTTCAAAAATAGCTAAACGCAGTTGTCGTGAGCTGTAACGGAGGGCTATCTTAAGGGGCGGTGCAGACATTAGAAGAAAGGCTTGCATATACTTCACGCCACCGATCAGGATTTGGCGCTATGATGTAGCGACTTGCGTCTCCGGCAATTTGTTGATTGAGCACATGATCCGTCAAGGTTCCATAGCCGATCACGTAATGGGTGATGCCGAGCTGATTTCTTCCCCGCTCTGCTTCTATACGTGTCAGCTCGTCTGCGAAGGCATTATCGACGTTTCCGTCAAAATCTGATTCAGTTTCACCATCGGTTAAAATGATCGCTACTCTCTTCGCGTTTGGGTTCCGTGTATTCGGCTGGCTCTCAAAGACTTCATTCGCCACCCGCAGACCGCAGGCGACACAGGTGTAACAGGCAACATTCCTCACACCACTTATAGCCGTCTTCACATCCGGCAGATGGTTCGTAAACGCTTGGTGCATCCAGGCAACATTTGTGTTATAGAAAGGGCGATCTGCAGGGCGCAAATGCGACCCGAATGAAACGATTGCAACCCTTGCTCCCGCACTGCGGCTATCCGCCGGATCCAACACCGCATCGACAAACGCGTTCGCGCCGTCTTTGGCGTATTCAAGCCATTGTTTGCCGGCATAGGATTCCTTCATCGAACATGTCCTGTCCATAACCAAAACTACGTCAAGATCAACACATTGGCTTGGCGGCTTCGTAGGAAACGGACAGGTGAATGCGCCGAGCTGAACACTGATTCCTTCCGGACCGGGCGCGTCCGGACGCACTACCCGTAATTCTTCCGGAGAACACAGCGGATCCCCGCGCCTCGTCGGTTTATAAACCCCGGTCGGAAGAGAGAGGGAAAACGACGTCACCACGACCATGATAAATGTCATCCACCATAACATACACCGTCAGTATACATCTAATCATTGATTCTTGACAATTTCCAGGTCTGCCCTATTCATTCCACGTCATTCCTCATTTTCTCCTTTCTTTTTCGTCATGCGGATTGGCTTTAATTCTAAAGCCGGCAGTTGACAAAAAAACTATATCTATTACACTGTGTATATATTCAGTCATTTACTATGATCCAAGCTGGGGTCGGATTAAGTCAAAACGTGTCATCTGCAGAATCTGCTGCCATGGAAGCGGCAGAAGAAGCAAAGCTTCACCTCGACGGTAAAGCACCGAGTATCGTCTTTGCATTTTCTTCCATAAGATATGATCAGGAGACCGTTCTCCGCACGCTACATCGTGTCTTTCCCCATGTTCCCATCGTCGGCGGTAGCGCCGCGGGGGAAATTACGTCGTGGAATACAATTTACAACGCGGTCAACGTCATGGCTATTGCCACCGATCAGATTTCATTTTCCACGGGTATCGGCGAGCATGTTTCCAAAGATAGTTTTAACGCCGCGAAACAAGCTGCCGAATCGCTTCAGAAAACAAGCGGTAAACGTCCTGATCTGGTGATCACCTTGTTCGACGGCATGACCGGCAACGGCGCAGATTTGGTCGAAGGCGTCAAATCAGTATTCGGCGATACCATTCCGCTTATCGGCGGCTCAACCGGCGATGACTACCTGTTTGAAAAAACGTATGAATACTATACTGACGCTGTCCTATCCGACGTTGCAATCTGCATTGGTTTGTATGGGAATTTTTCATACGGTTTTGGCATCCGCCACGGCTGGGAAGCGGTCGGCCTCCCCATGAAGGTAACGAAGGCAGACGGAGCTCTTCTTCAAGAGGTAGACGGCAAACCGGCGTTACATATTTATGAATCGTACTTTGGTAAAGATGCGACCGAATTGATCAAAGAGCCGCTCGCGCGCATAGCATACACCTACCCATTGGGGATTGCTGTTGAAGACAGCGACGAATTGCTCATTCGGGATCCGGTTAAAGCAAATGAGAAGGGAGAGATCACGATGGCGGCAGCTATTCCGGTCGGTTCCACCATACGGCTCATGATCGGCGACCGGGATCGCGCAATTACTGCGGCTAAGCAGGCAGCGGAGACCGCAAAATTACAACTCGAAGGACATCCGGCGCGGGCAATTATCATGTTTAACTGCATGGCACGAAATAAACTCCTCGGCGTGCGCTGCCACGAGGAAAATGAGTTTGTCAACGCTATTATTGGCAAAGATATACCGATGATCGGCTTTTATACCTACGGAGAACAAGGCCCGCTTCTCGGGAAAAAAGGCACACCGGCGTACTTCCACAATGAGACCATGACGCTGCTGGTGCTCGGTGAGTGATGGACATGTTATTCGTTCGATATTTCACGACCATTGAACCTCTCGTGAGCCCCGCAATGAATCTATGCAAAAGATCGTCCATGATTTGCTTTTTATCATCGGCTATCTGGTAATGTTGCTCGGTGTTCGCTATATCCGAAAGCTTCACCTGTAAATGACAACCAATATATTGACGAATCCCAGTCCACCAAATCCGCAGGAAGGTGAGGTAATTGATGAGCTTCACCAGGATCTCGTCATATTTGAAGAAGGCATCAAACCGCTCATACAGTATGCGCTTACATCGGTTGGCCAAAACGCTTTGACTTCAGCGCTGCAAAAACGGCTGCATAAAACACCTATTGATTCATTGGTGATTACTGCAGACGGAATTGATTTTTCAAAATTGCACCTCGAATTGGAACAGCTGAAGAAAAAAAAGCAGCTGCGCATTGACGTTATTATTTCTCTGTTTCGCATCTTTTATCAGGCGGTGTATGAAACCATCGTCTATTTCGTCGGCACACAGGTTAGCCGTTCACTATTGCATCGGTCTCTGGTACGGCTTCAGCAACGCACCGATGATCCGTTGCTTATCTCGCGTTTCCTCGAGGTGATGCCCGCCGGATTGTTTGAAAAAGAACGCCTCACCTATCTTTCCCGTGCATTTGAAATGGTACACGACCGTATGCAGGACCTTCATAGAACGGCTGACGCGCTGGTGAAACGTGATAAGGAATTGACTGAAATGAATGTCCTCTTGAAACATAACGAGCAAGAGCTTGATAAAACAGCGAAAACTCTGATTCAGCGTGATTTGGAGCTCACGAATGCAAATCAACGGCTAACGGAGCTCGACAGCGCGAGATCTGAATTTTTTGCAATCGCCTCTCATCAGCTTAGGACGCCGCTCTCTGCAATAAAGTGGTATGCCAGCGCATTGCTTACCGCGCTTGAAAGCGGCAAATCAGTCGATCAGCAGGTAAAGTACCTCCATGCAATCTACGACAGTAACGAACGGCTTATTGAGTTGGTTAACGCATTCCTCAACGTTTCCCGCATCGAGACCGGGAGCATGAAAATTGATCCCCAACCATACGATATCGCCGCTCTGATCACGACCATTCACCGTGAACTCAAACCCCTCATTGACAAAAAAAGCCTCCGTACCGAACTGCAGTTAAACAGCGCGGTGCCTCCCGTCCCGATCGACGTTGGTCTTATGCGGATCGTCATTGAAAACCTGCTTACCAATGCGATAAAATACACGCCGGAGGGCGGCGCCATTATAGTAACGTACGACAAACCTGATCCGAAAAGCGTACAGATCACCGTTTCCGATACCGGCTACGGGATACCTGATCATCAACAGTCCAAGATCTTTACGAAGATGTTCCGATCTGATAATATAAAGGTACATATACCTGAAGGGACCGGTTTAGGATTATATATCGCAAAATCTATCATTAATAAAGCAGGTGGTAAAATCTGGTTTAAGTCGGCAGAAAATAAAGGATCGACCTTTTATCTATCATTACCGGTCACGGGCATGCAGTCAAAAGTCGGCATAAAAAATCTCATGTAGGTCAAAACAATTATGCAAGATCCGGCAAATCAACAATATTCTATTCTCGTCGTTGAAGACGAACAATTATTGCGCGACGTGCTTGTTCAAAAATTTCAGGAGGCAGGATTTACCGTATATGGAGCAAAGGATGGTAAAGAAGGGTATGATTCTGCGATAAAGTACCATCCTCATCTCATCCTCATGGATATCATGATGCCGGGAATGGACGGCATAGCGGTTCTCAAACAGCTCCGAAAAGACCCGTGGGGGAAAGAGGTATCCATTATCTTGCTGACGAATGTCAGCGATCCCCGGCTCGTTGCCGAATCGCTCGAAGAAGGCGGACTGGAATATCTGGTCAAAACCGACTGGGACATAGACGAGGTGGTGGCTAAAGTCCGGGACACCGTGCGCTCCCGCGTCCAGCCGACGGCATAAGACACCTTATTCCCCTATGTGCTTCAAAAATAAAAACTGTCCTTTGCCGAACGTTTTCGGGTGAAACAAAGCAAATGATCCTTTCAATTTTATTCCGTGAAGAATGAATTTGTATTCTGTATCGCTTCGCTCAAGAAGTTCATATGTCCCATTATCCCAAATTTTGACTTCGCCTGCTCCATAACTTGTCTCGGGAATCTTCCCGAAAAAATCAATATATTCAACCGCATGATCTGGTGTTTGGATGGCAAGCCGTTTTTCACCTGGATTTTCCGGTGGTCCTTTGGGAACAGCCCAACTTTTTAATACCATTTTTCCACTGCCGATATTTTCTGGCATTTCTAATCGAAAGTCCCAATGAAGACGGGTCGCATGATGTTCATGAACGACAAAACGTAATTTTTTCATAGCGCAGCCACGCCTTTAATTTGTAGTGGTCGAACTTGCTCTAGATAATAAATCTAACTAAACTGTTTCAATACCTCAAAATCTTTTTGCAATACTTTCTTCATGTTGCTGTTATACAGGGCAACCGCGGGATGGTAGAGAGGGATTAGATGAAGTGTCCCGTACGAAACAGTTACGGGAAGAATATTCCCGTGCAATGTGGTGATCGTTTGGCCGCTCTCGGGAAGCTTGCATTTCTCCAGCATATACTGCATTGAAAATCTCCCGAGCGTTGCGACAACGTTCGGTTTAATGATACGGATAAGTTGTGCAAGAACGGGTGAATACAGAGCGATTTCCGCCGGTTGCGGATCCCGGTTTTGCGGCGGACGGTCATTGATGATATTGCTTATAAAAACATCTTCACGCTTAAGACCAATACCTGCTAATAATTCATCAAGCATCTTTCCGGCAGCTCCGACAAATGGACGGCCGGTTTCGGCTTCTTTCTGGCCGGGAGCTTCACCAATAAACATGATGTTGGCATTTTCATTTCCTTCACCGAGTACGGGCAAGTAGTTATGTTCCTTTCGGTGCGCATACAGAGGAGACTCTTGCATCGTCAATAAGGATTCGTAAAGAGATCGCAGTTTTGGATTCTTATATTGTTTCATACCGCTATGCTACCACATTTTTTACCCCAAAAGCGAAATAGCATACCCTGGGAAACGCTATTCTGTGGGATAATAACCCATGCGTTTTCGCGAAGGAGGACTAATAACTGATCACCGAAACCGGCGCTTTTTGGTATACTGGTAAAATGGCGCAAACTACCGATTTTCACTATTCTGCCAAAGACTTACGGCATCATTTACAAGAAGAGCATAGCCTGTCACCGTTTTCTTCCTACCTGCGTGAAATTGTGTACGGAGGGAGTGATGGTATTGTGACCACGTTTGCCGTCGTTGCCGGGTTTGCCGGCGCAGGCGGTGGATTCAATACCAGCTTGCCTGTTCTGACAGTACTTTTGTTCGGACTTGCCAACCTGTTCGCTGATGCAACTTCCATGGCGCTGGGTAATTTCCTTTCCATCCGCGCCGACCAGGATGTCTATCGGAATAATAAACGGAAAGAACGCCATGAAATCCGGCATAACCCCCGGATGGAGTGGATGGAAACAGTGCACATTTTGAAGGAAAAAGGCTATTCAGACGAAGACGCCAAAGCCCTGGCAAACCTGTACCAGAAAAATGAAGGGTACTGGCTGGACTTTATGATGAGCCAGGAGCTGGAAATGACCAATGCCGAAAAGGAGAATCCCCTGGTAACATCTCTTGCGACTTTTTTTTCATTTATTACCTTCGGGTTGGTTCCGCTTATTCCGTATATCTTTTTCAGAGAACTTCCTCAACTTTTTTCACTGTCGATTCTCTTTACCTTTGGCGCACTTTTTCTGTTGGGAATATTACGGCTGAAGGTGACGAAAGTCCATCCGCTTCGCTCAATCGGTGAAATTGTCCTGCTTGGCGCGGTAGCTGCAGCTATTGCATATATTGTTGGGAGTTTTTTTAGGATTTAACGTATGTCATCCTGAGCGAACGAAGAGAGTTGAAGGATCTCACTCCACCACGGTTAATTGGCAGGTTTGAGATTCTTCTCCCGCATTCTGCGGGATCAGAATGACAAACAGTCTTATGTTCGAACAATTCGTACTCGGTATCATCCAAGGCCTTACTGAATGGCTTCCAATCTCTTCAAAAGCATTTATCATTTTGGCAAAAGTCAACTTATTTGGCTCAACAGAAAGTTTAGATGAGCTTATCCGTGAGACCTTGCTTCTTCATGTTGGCACATTTTTCTCTGCTTTAATTTATTTTAGGAAGGATATTATTTTATCGATTATTTGAATAATCGATAAACCAAAAATATTGTTTGATACAAAAGGTTCTCTCCCGCAATTTTTACTAATGACGACTATCATTAGCGGGGGTTTAGGATTTGTTTTATTATCAATTGCCGATAACGTAACTCAAACTTCTATTGAATCAACTGGAAAGACGATTACATTTTTAACGAGAATATTATTGTTAGGAACCGGAATACTCCAACTGAATTCAAAAAATATTGGAATCCGGACTGAAAAAGATGTAACCCAAAAAGACGGGGTTATTTTAGGTTTCACTCAAGCCTTTGCTGCTCTCCCCGGCTTTTCAAGATCAGGCTTAACTGTTTCAGCGCTTATTCTTAGAAAATTTACCAAAGTCGAATCGCTTCGCTTAAGTTTTCTGATGAGTCTTCCTATTATCTTCCTGGGAAATATAATTCTTAATTTGGATAAGATCATGACTATTACTCTATCAAATCTGATCGGGGTTTTTACGGCTTTTATTGTCGGACTTGTCTCAATAAAAACACTTCTATTTATCGCCCAAAAAATTAACTTTGGTATTTTGTGGTGGGGTTTGGAGTGTTAACACTTTTGGCGGCGTTTGTGAGTTAAGCACGGTTATATACTGTACTGATCAAATTCATCTTGAAGATTCAAAGTACTCTCCATATGTTTCAAAACTGCCGAGGCCATATCTATTTGTTCCATCGTTGCTTCTTCTCCTCGCCAATTTTCTGTTTCTTCTCCTTTGATTGTAAACCATTTTTGCTCTTCTCCTATGTTACCGTCTTTATCAGTCACTTTAGCTCTGAGAGAAAAACCTTCTGTTCCAAATCGATATCCGGAATAACTTTCTAATTCTTCGACTACGCGTAATGACACTATTTCTTCTTCTTGCGTTATTTCTACCGTGGGTGTTACTAAACATGAGGTATATTCTAGACGCATTCCTATAAGACCTCCTCCTGCACCTACTGCAATAGTTGTCTCTTCTTTTCGGCCGTAACGATCAGCAAATTCGCTTACTTGCTCGAGTAACTGCTGGTTTCTTTCTTCTTTCTCTGCTGCCTCATGAGCCTTTCTCTCGTATTCCTGTGCATTTTGAGCAATATCTTCCTTAATCCCTTTAATAACTCTATCAATTTCCATAACTACTATTTAACATGTAGAGTTCTTATTGTCAATATAGGAAATTACATCGTTCATAAAGTCAACTGAAAATATGTCGATGTTGTTGACAATGTGTGCCTTATAAGATACACTCATTCTAGTGAAAAAGGCCATTGAGTTTGACAAAAATAAGAGTAAATGGTTGAAAGAAAAGAGAGGTATAAGTTTTGAAGAAATTATTAATTTGATAAAAGGAAAAACAAATGTACTTGATGACATCAAACACCCAAAGAAAGAAAATCAACGAATATTTGTGATTAAAATAAAGAGATACGTTTATGCAGTTCCCTATGTCGAAGATGACCAGAAAATATTTCTTAAGACAGCTTATCCGAGTAGAAAAGCCACCAAAAAATATTTAGCCAAATAATCATATGAAAAAAACATACAGTAAAAACAAAAATAAGCAAAAAGATCCATTTAAGGATCTCGTACTTGATGCAGAGGAACAAGAGTTAGAAAATGCATTTGCAAGAGGTGAATTTAAGAGCGTGGGTAACTTAGAGAAACGAAGAGAAGAGCTCGCAGAAATGGCAAAAAATACTCTTGCAAAAAATAAGCGGATTAATATCAGAATGCGAGAACAGGATTTAATTGAAATTAAAAAGAAAGCAGAGGAACATGGGCTCCCGTATCAAACTCTTATTAGTACGATTCTTCACCACTTCGCACGTGGAAAAGTAGATATTGTTTTATAACAGAGAAAAATTAACTCTTTTTCAAAAAAAACTTCTGATACCAAGAATATATCAAAAGTAAAATTGCACCAAGTCCAAAGAGGAGTGAGAAGAACCGGACAAATCCTGAAACGATCGGAATGCTCGTTACGAGCGCAAAAACAACCGCACCGACTATAAATGTCCAATAGATATTTGCCTTCTGGTTAAACCGCGCCATCAGGAATGTCCCCAACCAGTAGACGACAAAATAAGACGCAAAATACAGTTCAGCGATATAGGCGAAGATCAGAAATATGCCCAGCGGTATGCCGATTACGGTAACAAGAAATATGACGGCAATCATTGGCTCGAGAATCAGTTTAAGGAATCCAAGACCGAGCGATTGCCAAGACTTTCGTTCCAATATATCAGCACCCGTCTCGAGAATACCGGGAAAAAAGCGAAGAAGTAAGAGCCCGATAGCAACCATCGAAAGAAGTGAAAAAAGACGAAATCCAGCCCATAGAGACCGTACATCATCTTCTCGCGGAGATTGGAGCCTTTTAACCGGTTCCCGCCTTTCAAGCGTGCCCGATACTGTTGCTTCCTGGTCAACAAGCGCCTCTTCTTCACTCCAATAGATTACATCTCCTGCGACACCCGCATTCTCATCAATATGCAGTTGCCCGACACCGGCATAAATATTGCCTCCGACGGTATTCCTGATTTCAAGGTTTCCTGCGCCTGCGACGATATTTCCTCCTACCGGACCGTCAATTTCAACATTCCCGGCGCCCAATACCACTGATCCGCCGACAGTTGCATCGTCACTAATTTCCAGACTACCCGTACCAGCCGTGAGGTTTTTGGCGATATCCCCGCTCACTTCGATATTGCCTCCTGCTACCCGGATGTTCCCTCCAACGGTTCCCGAAATTTCTATCTGTCCTCCTGCTGCCAACACATCTCCGTTTACCGTTCCTTCAACCACGATATTTCCTCCGGCAGCATAGAGATCTCCGTTTACCGTTCCTTTAATTTCGACTTGCTCTCCTGCTGCAAAAAAGTCGTGGTTAATCGTTTCATCTGCCTCAAGCGTGACGCGCTCCGTCGATTGAAAGGGTAGAGAGGAGTCTTGGGCAAGAACGTATGAAGCGCTTCCGAATAAACCGGCGAGGAAAATAATGACACCTAAAAACTTTCTCATTAGTTAGATAATACCCCTACCAACAGGTTAAATCAAGAAACTGGTCCGGGCAGGGACGACGAACGGGAAAAAAACATCAACAGAGCGTGCTATAATAAATGCCGTATGAAAAAGAAACGTAAATACTATACTACGCCGTTCGGAGAATATTTCCGGTATTTCGACAAAGTAGATAGAGGAGTGCGCGACTCGAGAGAGTTTGGCTCAATTCTTATTTTGACTCTCGTTGAGGAGATGGGCGAAATGTCCCGTGCATATCTTGCTTCACACGGCCGAAAAAAAACCAACCTTGCCGCCCAACGCGACGAGACGTACCAGCAGGAACTCGGAGATATATTGGTTTCAATTTTGCGGTTTGCACGCATTAAAAAAATAAATCTTCACGAAGCAATCATGTATTCTCTCCAAAAAATTGAGAAGCGGCGCACCACCCCGAAACAGTAAACCTCTTTCTTTTCTCCTTCGCGATACTCGTCAATAATTAGCTTCGTACGTGTTCAGTTCACGAATTACGGTAACACTTCTATAACAAAATAGGATACTCAATACTCTTGTATCGTTCAAATGTCTGTAGCTTTTCTCACGGTGTTAATCCATTCATCGCAAGACCAAGATGCGGTCGTTTCGTATTGTACCACCGGAGATATTTCATCAACAGAAAGAATCGTTCTTCAGCGGTGTTGCCGCATACTCCTTGATAGAACTCCCGTTCCATTGATCCG
>DATEBW010000103.1:0-8495 GCA_035287165.1 Patescibacteria group bacterium
CCATCCTTGCCCGCCACATTACTAATGCATACAACGCAACAGCCTCCGTCATGACCCATTTCTCAACCCTCGGCCAACGACTAACCACTTCTCTCCCGGAAAAACGGGATGAAGATGATCAGTTGAAGATTAAGGAGTGAAATAGATTATTCCTTTCTAACTAAACGAGAACTTTAGTATTAGAACTATCCTATATTTTTAACAATTCTAGCAGTAATATAAATATAGTGAAAACTTTATTTGAAGCTATCAAGTTTGTTTTAGAAAAAGCTTTTAAAGCGACCAGCGGTATCTTTATCGTATATCTTACTATTCAGGTAATTCTGGCTCTCACTATTATTCTGAATATCTTCATATTTAAACAAATAATCGATGCTGCGAATAACCAACGAACTTTATTTGGATTAAGCTTACTGGGAATAATAGTTTTTCGGCTTATATATGAAATGCTTGCAAAGGCAATAGAAAAATATGGGGAATATTTACAAAATATACTTGACGTCAAATTAACCCTTTTTAATAATGCTGAGTTTGTAGATAAATTATCAACACTAGATATTTCCAGTTATGAGAATCCGCAAACGCATGATCTTATCTGGCGGGCACTCAATAGAGTTCAATGGCATATTAAGTATTATTTGGATCAGTGTGTAAAATTATTTACTCAGGCGATAGCCCTTTCAGCGTCGGTGGCAATATTCTTCTTCGCTTCACCGATTGGAGCAATAGTGATAGTCCTTGCTAATATAGCTCCTATCTTAGTGAAATCTAAAATAGGCACTATCACGTTTAATGTGTATAAAGCAGATTCGGAGATTCGAAGAAGATTTGAATATACGTATGATCTTATCACCAATAGGGATTCGCTTATTGAAATAAAGGGATTTCTCGGATTCCCATTCCTGAAAAAGAGACTTTTGGAAATTTACCAATTATTCTCCAGGAAGCAAATAAAAGTTTTCAAACTCGCCTGGATGAGCTTAACATTTGTCGAAATGCTTCCGGTACTTGCGATTTTTATTTTCCTGCTTATTATGGTAAATCAGCTTCAAACAGGACAAATAACAACCGGAACTTTCGTATTTCTTTTTACGAATATTTTTGTATTTTCAAGTGCTCTCAGCCAACTAAGTGGATACTTGGCCTCGCTTATTTCAGACCAGCATTTTATCCTTGAAGCC
This sequence comes from Patescibacteria group bacterium, assembly GCA_035287165.1. Classification (GTDB taxonomy): domain Bacteria; phylum Patescibacteriota; class Microgenomatia; family 2-01-FULL-40-14; genus DATEBW01. The sequence goes on from DATEBW010000103.1 coordinate 1,182, forward strand.
ATAGATTATTTTAAAATTAAACCTGCTATAGACTATCCTCTGGTAAGTCATGATGAAGAAAAAGGAATACATGCAAGGCTAACGAAACCTGAAATTGTTGTTGAAAATCTTTCCTTCCAGTATCCTAATTCGGACCGGTATGTGTTGAAAAATCTGAACGTTACCATACCATTTAGTCAGAATGTAGCGTTAATTGGTGAAAATGGAGCAGGAAAAACTACACTCGTAAAACTGTTATTGCGGGTATACGACCCAACAGAAGGGAGAATACTCATTAATGGTATTGATTTGAAAGAAGTACCAGAGAAATTATTTTTCAAAGTGTACTCTACGTTATTCCAGTCCTTCGGAAAATTCTATTTGACTATTCGGGAAAATCTTCAACTCGCCTCTGGAGACAAGCTTACTGATGAAGAATACATTCGGGCTCTAAAACTTTCTAACGCCTGGAATTATGTAAAAGATTTTCCCAAAACTTTGGATCAACAACTTGGACCGACCTATAAAGACGGCGTCGATTTATCCGGAGGCCAATGGCAACAGCTGGCAATAGCCAAAGCATATGTAAAAAATACACCGGTAATCATTCTGGATGAACCGACTTCTGCTATTGATGCTAAATCGGAAACAGAAATTTTCGACCGGCTAAACAGAGAAACAAAAAATAAAACACTCCTTTTTATCTCTCATCGGTTTTCCACGATAAAAGATGCGGAGCGGATTATCGTTTTAGATAAAGGTAAGATTATCGAGGACGGAAATCATTTAGAGTTAATGCAGAATGATCAAAAATATGCCAAGTTATACACTATGCAGGCAGTGAGATATAAAAGGGAAGAAAAGACTTGAATTCTGAATATAGTCTTTTTTAACTCGGCTCACCCATTCTCTTCCGGAAAAACGGGAAGAGGATGATCAGTTGAGAATCGACGAGTAAAAATCGTGCGTAAATACTTTAATATCTTAATATATTAAAGTGAACTGTCTGTTGAGGATTGAGGAGTAAAGTTTAATTTAGCCACGTATCTTTTAAGATTCTCATCCAATTTCTATACGCTATCTTCTCAATTTCGTCTTCTGATAATTTTGTATCCCGAAGTACCTGAATCATATTTTGCAGTTGAGAAACATTTTTTAAGTCTTTTGGAGTCTGACAACCATCAAAGTCAGATCCTAATGCGACATGGTCAATTCCTATCCTTTCAGCAACGTATAGCATGTGGTCAGTAAATGTTTTTAACGGTGTGTCTTCAATTGGTTTTCCATCCGCACGAGTATTGATCGGCTCAAAAATAACGCCGATGAGTCCATCTGATTTTCCTACTGCATCAATCTGTTCATCGGTAACGTTTCGAGTTGAATTACATAACTTATGAACACCTGCATGTGTTACGACGAGAGGTTTATTGCTAGTCCGTGAAACATCCCAAAATCCTTTCTCATTCATATGCGCAAGATCGATCATGATTCCTAATTTATTACAAGCCCGGACAAGATTCTTCCCTGCTGATGTTAATCCGTCGCCAGTATTTGGGTGTCCGGGAAAAGCAAAGGGTACACCACACCCAAATACATTTAGCCTATTCCACACAATGCCAATCTATCGAATCCCCTTCTCATAATAATATTCCAGATTTCGTAAGTCTTTATTGATAGGAACGGCATCTTCAAAGTGAAGTACTACTGCCATTTTCTTTCCCCAATTTTCTTCAAGATTTTTATATGAGTGAATAATCGTCATTTCATTATTCAATTCCTCATGTAGCCAATAGATAAACGCTAAAAGTTTGTCTGTAAATTGCTGTGAGTATTTTGGGTTAATGGGACTCGACATAGTCATGGAATATCCTTGATCAGTGACGGTTAATCCCCAATTTGGATCACTCTCGGGAGATTCAGGCGGAGGAGGAGTGAATATACTAAAAAGGCCGCCCTGAAAACCTCCTTGTTTAGCCCGAGGAAGGTCAATATCTAAAAATAGCTGTTCCTTCGCAAAGTTCCGAACATCATGCGGATTTGTTTTATAAAACTCGAAGAGCGTGTCATTGTGTCCATCAAAAACGGGTATTTTGTTGTTCACGTCTCTATTGTAACAAGAAATAACACAAAGAAGTACTAATAAATCATGTCAGTTTCTGGGGACTGACTTCCTAGGAGTTTACTGTTGGTAAACTTCTTCGTGCGTGCCGATATCAAGAAAAAGGAAATCATCTTCCCGTTCAATGTATACAACACGACAATCGGCATCAACATCAAAGGAAGCTTTTCCAATCATTTTGCCTTTAAGCGCATGGTCGCCGACCCAATGTTGCTGACCATTTGATAGGTTTCATTTATCGAGTAATTTCATGAATTCCTCAACGGTAACTGCTCCTTTTTGTGCATTCTTTTTCTCTTGCTTCTCAAATTCTTTAATCTCTCTGTCGTAGCGGTTTTCAGCCTCTTTTGAAAGTGGCGCGGGAAAGGTCAATACTTTCTTTCTGCGACGAGCAGGATTCTTGTCTTCATCTACCAGTAAACTTACGTACTCAGACACGGTTAGACCAAGCTCATCTGCCTGCGCTTTTGCTTGAAGCCAGGTTGTTGAAGAAAGATTGAATTCTTGTTGAATATCTGCTTGCTTTGTTTGTTTCATGCTTTCATTATACCAACTGACTCACGTCGGTCTTTCGTTGCTGACTTCTCGTGACGATTCAAAGAGAATATCCTTTACCCGGGTAAGTTTCTTTGCAAACCGGTAAAACAATATTACTTCTTCGATATTAAAAAACCACGCGAAAAATATATACGTAAACAGCCCTATTGAACTGGCGACGCCGGTCAACATGATGAGGCTTAACGTTCGCGTCGTGTCAAAGATGAGGTCTTCCTGCAGTTCGAGCGCGAGACGAAGAATAATACCCATAAGAACAGCAGCGGCAGTTATTTTTATGAACGGGATAATCAGCCGCCGGCGATCGAATCCTCCGACGCGCTTATCAAGTGCATACAACAATATACCCGCATGGAGTATTGAGGCAATTGACGTCGAAAGCCCGAGCGCCGACACGTCTACTTTCATGCCCAGTACAAAAATAATGCTTAAGATGCTGTTAAACAGGATAGAAGCAATAGCAAAGACTACCGGAGTTTTAGAATCCTGCAGCGCAAAAAAGGCGCGGGAAAGAATCTGAATCGCCCCCTGCGCAAAAAGGGAAATAGCAAAATAGGTCAGGGTATCGCCGGTCAAACTCGTCGAGGGCCAGTCAAACTGGTCCGCGCCGTATACGAGGCGTACCACCGGTACATTCATGACCATCAAAAATACTGAAGCCGGCATGACCAAAAACCAGATTTGGTGCAGCGAGGTAAGAAAAGATTCTTTAAAGCGCTCCAGTTTTCCCTGTGCAACATATTCGGACAGCGTCGGAAGCGCCGCCTGCGCGATCGGCATGCTGAATAAACCGATCGGAACGAGCTGCAGTTGTTGTGCGAGGGTAAAAATCGTCACGCTTCCTGCGCCGATCACCGACGAAAGCATCACGTCAATAGTTGCGTCAATTTGCGATACCGCAACGGCGATCGTCCGCGGTAACATTAATTTCCCTATTTTTTTTATCCCCGCGCTTTTAAAATCCAAGCGGGGTTTATACTGATACCCGACACCGGAGAGAAACGGCAGATGGATTAACATAAACAGAAAAGCACCGAGGATAACGCCGTATACCGGCGCGTACAGTCCGGCGACCGGCGTGAGAAACAGTATGCCGATAATGATCCCGACATTGTAGACTACCGGCGCTAACGCCGGGACCAAAAAGCGTTTGAACGACTGCATTATGCCGGTCAAAAAATTCCCGACGACCAGAGGGAAAACCTGAAAGATGATCAGAAGGCGCACAAATGAAGTCATTAACTCATGTTTATCCGATGAGAATCCGGGCGCAATTAATTTGACAATGACCGGAGTAAAGATAAGAAAAATCAGGGAGAATACACCGGCGCCGACGAGCGCGATCGAAATGGCTGATGACGCGAGTTCATAGGCTTCCTGTTTTTTATGGCGGGAAATAAATGAGGTAAATACGGGAATAAATGCGACGGATACGGTACCGATAACGAGCACTTCAAAGATGAAGTTCGGTATCCGGAACGCTGCAAAGTAAGGATCCAGATCTATCGCGGAAAACCGGTCGGTGAGCAAGCGGTTCCGTATCAGTCCGAGCACGCGTGAAGCTGCTACCATAGCCGCTATCACGAATGCAGCTGAAAGAATACTCGTCTGCTGGCCGGCGAAAAGTCGTCGTAGCATTATGGGGGAATTATATAGTAAGCCGGTAAGAAATACGAACTGAAAAGATAGTAATCCTCAATCTTAAATCCTATATCTTAAATCATAAATCATAAATCATAAATCTATTGACCCTCCCCGCTTGATTCGCTATACTAGCCGTACTGTCCAGAAAGGAGGAGAGGATTATGCCTATTATCAAATCTGCAATCAAGAAGCTCAAGCAGGACAAGAAGCATCATGCACGAAATCTCGCGACAAAACGCCGTTACAAAGAAGCGGTAAAGACCGCTCACCAGAAGAGTAGCGACAAACAACTAAAACGTGCGTACTCGACGCTTGATACCGCAGTGAAAAAAAAGGTACTGCATAGAAATAAAGCTGCGCGGTTGAAAAGTCAGCTTGCCCGCAATGTCAAAAGTTAACCTTCTGCCCAAAGAAGAGCTCGAGAAAAAAACGCTCGGGAAATTCTTAAAATGGATCTTGACGTATGGACGTTATACCATCATCAGTGTCGAGATGGTGGTCTTTATGGTGTTTTTTTCGCGGTTCATCTTTGACCAACAGCTGGCCGAGCTCCAGGATTCCATCGAACAAAAACAGGCGATCGCTGCCGCAGCACAAGATTTTGAAAAACATATCAACTCCGTTCAGTTCAAACTCCAACAAGTAAAACAGCTTGAGGCTGAACGTACGGTTTATCTTGATTTTTTCACTTGGCTTCAGGCTATTACGCCGCACGATATCGGATTTACCCGCATTATTATCGAAGGATCTGCCGTAACACTCCACGGAGAGGCGGCGACCAATGAAAGTTTTGCAAAATTCCTCTCTTTGGTAAAAAACGACCCACGGCTGGCCAATATTTCTCTCGAGCAACTTGAAGGATCGGCAGAGAAACATGTACTCGTCTTTTCAATTAACGCGGTGTTGATAGATAATGCTTTTTCTATATGACTAAAAAATCATCCTTTATGCCCGAGGATGCGCGCGACATCTCTACGCTGTTCGAAAAAAAAGAGGTTAAAGCCTATTCTATGGCGGTGTTCTCATTTTTTGCGTTCGCGTTTTTTTCCGTCTTTGCCATTCGTCCGACACTCATGAGCTTCTTTCACCTCCAGCGGCAAATCGAGGACAGCAGAGAGCTCGACCAGAGACTAACGGATAAAATTAACTCTCTCCTTCGCGCGCAGGAGTCATACCAGATGAACCAGCAACGGCTGGCGCTATTGGACGAATCGATCCCCCAGGACCCGCAATTTCCCAATCTGGTGCGGAAAATGGAGGGAATTGTCACTAACGAAGCGGCGACGATGACGTCATTTACGACTGATAATTTCTCGCTGCTGGAGGAAAACTATCTGAAAAAAGATGAAGGCCTGGCTACTGTTTCTTTTACGCTTTCTGTAACGGGAGACTATGTTCGCGGTGAATCAGTGCTCCGGCGGCTGGCAAACATCCGCCGGATTATCATGTTTGAATCGGTAAAATTCGATAACTCATCCAATCCGTTAACAAATGAGGTAGAATTATCCATAGACGGCCGGACATACTTTTTCAGCCATGAATAGCAAGGAATGGTTATTTTTATCTATTGTCACGTTTTTAACAGTCATGACGTGGACTGTATACGACGTATATCACGCGGCGATCACGTCAACGCTCACGCCGTACCAGCAAACGCTGCTCAAGCCATTGGATCCGGCATTTGATTCGAACGTTCTTGACCGGATAGAACAAAAAGAACAATAACCTATGTTTTTAGAACAGCCTCGCCGTATACCTACTATAGTCGCGCTCGGCATACTCCTGCTGATGGGAGCGGGCGTGTTTTCAATCAACCGGCTCTCCCCTCTTTTTAGTCGGGCTACCGAACAGGCATCAACAGCTCCGCGCGAGGTATTTATCAGCAATGTTACTGATTCATCGTTTGTCCTCTCATGGATGACCGATGTGCCGACACAAGGAGTCGTCGTTTCTGAAACAGAGGCCGGCAGCCGGACGTTCTATGATATCCGTGACCGGGAGGATCAAGTGGCCAAAGCATATAAAACACATTATGTGGAAATTACCGGCTTGCCGACTGCCGCATCGGTAACATATTCCCTCGTATCCGGCGGAAAACCACGGCAGACAGGAGCAATAACGCTGGGACCATCTCTCGGAACGCCACCGTCCGCGCTGCCGGTTTACGGTGACGTGACGACGGCAGACCGGCAGGAAACGCAGGGAACCATCGTCGTCGTAACGCCCCGGGACGGCAGCTCCTGGTCGGCATTTATACGGCAAACCAACTCCTGGGCAGTATCCCTTGCCGCATTGCGCACTCCTGATTTTCAGTCGTACTTCTGTACGGAATTTGACTGTAACCGCAGTATCCCCGCGACTATCGGCTGGCAAGCCGAAGAAGGAGTATCAACGTCGACAGTAACGCTGGATCAACTTCGGCCATTCCCGGCGACCGTTATGCTCGGCTCGGATCCATCTCTTTCCTTCGGCGACGTCGTTCCTGAACAACCATTTGAGCAGCCATCTCCGCTTCCGACCTCTCGCATAAGCTCGCCTTCTTCTGTTCCTGCCGTACGATCAGCGCATACGTCCGATTCTCCTGACGCACAAAATAAAATTCAGATTTTAAACCCGAAATCAGACGCGAAACTGACGTTTCCCAAACCGCTGATTCGCGGGCTCGGTGTGCCCGGAGAAGATGTCGTCATTACGCTGGAATCTCCTCTCAAACAAACGGGGACCGTCACCGTAGGCCCTGACGGCACATGGTTCTGGACGCCAAAACAAGCGCTTTCTCCGGGAGAACATACCTTGCGGATCGAAACGTTTAATACAAAAGGCCAACGGGTTGTATTGGCTTCGACCTTTTACCTGTTACCGAGCGGTCAGCAAGTACTTGGTGAGGCGACACCTTCAGGAACAGTCACGCCGTCGCCGACGCCGACAACAGGTGTCCCGACTCCTACCCAAACACCGACGCCGACGTTGGCTATCCTTTCTCCTACGGCTACTCCAACGGCAACACTGACAGCGAC